>JAEUQE010000219.1 GCA_016789785.1 Bryobacterales bacterium | reverse complement strand
CGCAATGAACTTCTTCCCGGCACGCTCGACATGCTCGTCATGAAGGCCCTCATGCAGGGGGCGCTACACGGCTATGCCATTGCCCAGCATCTGCGAGCGGTTTCCCGGGAGTTCCTGCAGGTGGAAGAGGGCTCTCTCTATCCCGCATTGCAGCGGCTGGAATTGAATGGATTCCTCAAGGGCGAATGGACAACGACGGCGAACAACCGCCGGGCGCGCGTCTACCAGCTCACCGCCGAGGGGCGGAAACAACTGGAGGCGGAAGTAGGCCGCTATCGCCAGATGACCGCGGCAATCGACAGCATCCTGGAGTGGGCGCAATGACCCGAAGCAATTGGTGGCGGCGGCTTGGATATTGGCGCGCATCGGCTCGGCGGGAACGCGAGTTGACCGAGGAAATGGAAACCCACCGCGCGCTCCTCCAGGAGCATTTCGAACAGGAGGGCATGACGTCCCGGGAGGCCCTGCGCGCCGTTACGCAGCGCTTCGGATCGACATTGCATTACCGCGAAGAGTCCCGCGGCGCCTGGATCGCCCAGTGTCTGACGGACGTGGTTGCCGATGTGCGCTATGCCCTCAGAGGCATTGGCCGCGCGCCGGGATTCACCGCCGTCGCCGTGCTCTCCGCGGCGCTGGGAATTGGCGGCTGCACGGCGATCTTCAGCATCGGCAACCTGCTGCTGGAGACCCCACTCCCGGTACACCAGCCCGACCGGCTGGTGACGGTGACCGGCCGATCGGTCAGCTCCGGCGAGTTGGTTGCAGCGACACTCTCACCGGCCGAACGCCGCGAGTTGAACCAGTCCGCGAAGCACTCCACGCTCGGAGTCGCCGGTTACTTTCCCGCCGTCCAGGGAATCTTCGGTGGCTCTGGTGAACGCGTTCGCTATTGGGGCGCGATTTGTAGCGCCAATTACTTCTACGTGGTCCGGCCGCGCTTTGTCCTCGGAGGAGGGTTTGACGCCGAGTCCGATGATCAGCCGGGCCGGCCACCCGTGGTCGTGCTGAGTCACCGGCTATGGCGCACCCGGTTTCAAGGCGACCCAGCCCTGGTGGGGCGAACGGTGGAACTCAACGGCCGGGCGGTGACCGTGAAGGGTGTGGTGGCGCGGGAGTTTCGGGGAACGGACCCGGCGACGGTTTCCGACTTCTGGATTCCACTTTCCATGTCCGCCGACCTCCGCTTCCTGCCGCCGGACGCGATGGCGGGCTTCGATATGAGTTGGATGCTGCTGGTGGCGCGGCTTGCCGAGGGCGCAAGCATTCCGGCCGCGGAGGCGGAGTTTGGCGCGATCGCGGCAAGGTTGCGCAGCGAACACGCGGAAATGCCCAAGCGCACGTATCATCTCGATCGGGCGGGAAGGCAACAGCCCGTGCTGCGTTCGGCGATAGCGACGGTGTACGGGCTGCTGCTGGCGGCGGCGATGCTTGTGCTCGTGATTGCCTGCGCGAATATTGCAAATCTGTTGCTGGTGCGTGCTTCGGTCCGCCAGCGGGAGTTTGCGACGCGCCTCGCCATCGGGGCAGGGCGGGGACGTCTCATTCGCCAGTTGCTGACCGAGAGCAGTGTACTTGCCTCGCTCGGCGGCGGTCTTGGTGTGTTGCTGTGCTGGCTTGTGTTGCCCGCGCTCAGCGCGGTGGAGTTGCCCATTCCGCTGCCAATTGACCTCACGGCCCGGTTTGATGCGCGCGTGATGGGCTTTGCGGCCTTGGTCACGATGTTGACGGGGCTCGTGTTCGGGCTCGCGCCCGCGTGGCGCGCCTCGCGCCAACAGTACGCCAGTGCGATGAAGGGCGGTGCGCTGCCCAAGGCGGGCTGGCTCGGGCTGCGGCGCTGGCGCCTTCCGGATGCGCTTGTGGTGGCGCAGGTCACGGTTGCTGTGATGCTGCTGGCGGCAGCGGGACTGTTGACTCGCAGTCTGCAATCGGCGGCGCGGATGGACGGCGGCATCGGCGCAAGAAATCTGCTGCTGGTGAGCGTGGATCCCGGCTTGCTTCGCTACACTCCCGAGCGGGAGAACCGTTTTCTGGATGAGCTGACCCGCCGCATAGAAGCGTTGCCAGGTGTGGAAATGGTCACCACCACGTCGCGGCCTCCGCTGAGCGTACTCGGGATCAGCGCGAGCGCCTCGGATGCGCGCCGCCGCGAACCGGGCGGGCACGTGAACGTCAATCTCTACGCGGTGGGGCCGCATTTCTTTGAAACCATCGAGGTCCGCATGCTGGAAGGGGAGGAGATGCGTTCTCCCCTCGATTCGCGCGGCCCGGTTGCCGTGATCAATCAAGCCGCGGCGCGCAAACTCTTCGGAGCCGCGGGGAGTCCCATAGGGCTCGCCATTGGCGGGCTCGATCGCGAGTACCGCGTGATCGGTGTGGCTGCGGACTTCAACAGTTCCACGCTGGGTGACGTGACGAGCCCAGCGGTCTTCCTGCCGCGCAACCCCGTTCAGGCGTCGCCGGCTCTGTTTGGCACCTTCTTCCTGATCCGCACCAGCGGGGAGCCGCTTGAGGTGCTGCCGGCGGTGCGGCGCGAGATTCAAGCTGCTGATTCGGGCATGGCGATTCTGGATGCGAAGACATGGTCACGCCACCGCGAGCATGCACTGTTGTTGCCTCGTGTGGCGGCGATGATCGTGGGCGTCTGCGGGATCACCGGATTTCTCATCGCCGTGATTGGCCTGTATGGCGTGCTGCGATATTCCGTCGAGCGGCGGACTCGCGAAATCGGCATCCGGATGGCGCTTGGGGCGACGGTGCGCGGCGTCCAGGGAATGGTGCTACGGCGCGGCGCCTGGTTGAGCGGCATTGGGTTGGCGATCGGTACAGCGCTGGGTGTTGCGGTGGGCCGCATGATGCAAGGATCTCTATTCGGTGTAAGCGGGACTGATCCGTTGACCTATGCTCTGGTTACCGGCACCGTTGCCCTGGTTGCGGCGGTCGCCTGCTGGTTACCGGCGCGACGGGCGGCCCGGCTCAATCCGGCGCAAACGCTGCGTTGCGATTAGTCCGCGCGGCCGGCTCGTGCTCCTGCAGGGTCGCTCTGCCTACCGGCCAGCGGTGGCTGTAGGCGCCGGCTCCGGGAGCGTTGCCGGACGCCCCAGCCGGCCGAAACGCATCGAGTTCGCCTGTTGCAGGTACGCCTGAACGCTCGCATGGTTCTCCGGCCGGTGCGGGCAATTCGCACAGCGTATTCCAGTACACTTGAACGTTTCGCAGCATTGCGTCCGAACCATGATCAGCGTCGCCACTACAGGCTCCTTCCTGATTGCGGATTCGAAAACTCACGACCCGCAACTCAATTGCATCTGAAGCCAGAGTATCACAATCCTGACGGGAACGTCCAGAACAACGGGCTCTCGCGGGGAGGGAGGGAGGGCCAGGCGTTATCGCCGTACGTATCGCATTCGCAACGAGGACTTAAAGAGGCGTCCAACCCGCCACTCTCCCGGATAGTCCGGCCGTGCCTCGAACATTCCGATGTCCTTCATCCTCTGTAGCGCATCCTGGACCAGATGGAGTTCGATCTGGGTTCGTTGCGCCAGTTCGGCGGTGCGTTCCTCAATGTTGAATGGTGTCCGCAGACCATCCATGGTCTGCAACAGCGTCTCCAGGCGCTCCTGGTTCTCCTCGATCTGGTCGCCAACTGACGGAAGGGAAGGAACGCCTCCGCCTATCGGACCTGCCGCAGCAATTCGTCCGGCAACGTTTGGTAGGGCTGAAGCCGCGGCGGACGCTATCGGGTTCGAAGGTCCACACCTTCCGCCCGCGGTAGTAGTTCACGAGTTCCTGGTTCTTCATCGGCCCCATGTCGCGGGCCCACACGACTGGCGAGGCGTGATTCGGTCCACAGGCAGAGGAAGGATCGAGGCGGGTGGGAGACCGGAAGGCGCCAAGACGCAAAGAGGTCATTTATCCGCTATCCGCCGGATGGGGCCGCCACGATACATGCGCGTCGAAGCGGTCCGAGATAGAATCGGAACTCTATGCCAATCCCGGCCGGGGACAAGTTAGGCCCCTACCAGATCATTGCGCCCATAGGAGCGGGCGGGATGGGGGAAGTGTATCGGGCGCGGGATACACGGCTCAATCGGGATGTCGCGATCAAGGTGCTCCCGGCGGCATTTGCTCAGGACACGGACCGGCAGCGCCGATTTACTCAGGAAGCGCAATCCGCCGGCGCGCTGAATCATCCGAATATCCTCGCCATTTACGATACGGGCACTCATGAGGGCATGCCGTATCTTGTGTCTGAGCTACTGGAAGGGCAAACTCTGCGGCAGCGCTTGGATGGCGGTAAGCTGCCGTTGGCGAAAGTGATCGACTACGCGCAACAGATCGCATCGGGGCTGGCGGCGGCGCATGCCAAAGGGATTACCCATCGCGACATCAAGCCCGATAATCTGTTCGTCAACAAAGACGGGATCTTGAAGATCCTCGATTTTGGGCTCGCCAAGCAGGCATCGCCGGCGAGTCCGACGTCTTCGGGTGATGCGACGCGCACCGCGGTGTCCGAACCGGGGATGGTGATGGGGACCGCCGGATACATGTCCCCAGAGCAGGTGAAGGGGTTGCCCGCAGATGCGCGATCCGATCTGTTCAGTTTCGGTGTGGTGTTGTACGAGATGGTTTCGGGCGAGAAGGCGTTCCGGGGCGATACGGCAGTGGAGGCGATGCACGCCATTCTCAAGCACGACCCGCCGGAAGTGACGCCGCCGCAACTGGAGAGCGTGGTGCGGCATTGTCTGGAGAAGGATCCGGATCAGCGGTTTCAGTCGGCCAGGGATCTGGTGTTCGCGATGCGGCAATTATCGGTGTCGACGGGGCGGGAGAAGGCGATTGAGGCGGCGGTGAATCGTGAACCCGCTCGTGCGCAGGGGCCGCGAGAACCGTGGCGGCTGGCCGCCATCGTCGGGGCATTGATGCTGGCAACTGCGGTTGCGACGATCCAGTTTGTCGATGAGCCGCGGTTGGATCTCTCGACCGTGAAGGTGACACGGCTGGCGAGCGAGTTTTCGGATCCCAGGGACCCTTCGTGGGCTCCCGACGGGACTTCTTATTCGTTCTCCGCTCGAGGCAAAGGCCTCCTGATTCGTTCGCTCTCCTCAGACTCGGCGCTCCCGGTAGGTGTGCGCGTGGGGCAGGCCGTGCACTCCCGGGACGGGCAGCGTTTGTACTATTCCGTCGGGGGAGTAGGATATCGTACCGTGTGGAGCGTGTCCCTTTCCGGTGGCCAGAAGGCCCAACTGCTGCAGGAGAGGTTGCCCGGTTTCGAATTCATCGATGGGCTTGCCGAGAGCCCGGATGGGAAAGCGCTCATCGTCGCGCAGGAGCTTCGTCCAGGGTATTTCAGTCTTTGGAGTTCCTCGCCGCCGGGGAACACACTGGAGCGGCTGTCCTACCCAGAATTCGAGGCGCAGGCCCGTATTCGGCTGCGATTCTCTCCAAACGGGAAGCGGTTGGCTGTGTTGACCTTCAACACGGATCGCAGCCATGCCCTTGTATCGGTGATGCCGTGGCCGCCCAAGAACGAAGCCAGGCGTACCTCCGTACTGACCTCCGTGAAGTCACTCCTCGGGAGCGGCCCCCTCGTGGACGGGGACTGGATGGAAGACAGTAGGAATATCCTGGCCGGTCTTCCGATCGGTCCAGTGGTCATCAATACGGACACAGGGAAGTGGACCGGTTTGGGACAAGGCTTCGACCTTCGCCAGTTCGCTGGGTCGCGCGGACGGTTCCTGGCGACTGACAGGCGATTCGCGGAAGTTCTGGTGGAACTGCCGCTGGACGGCTCCCCACCTCGAAGGCTACTCGAGGGCGAGCAGGAAGGTTCGGCACCAAACTGGTCAGCGGCGGGGGATCGGATGGTTTATGCGAGTGCGAACGGGCTGTGGATCCGAACGCCCGGACAATCTTCGCGGCGCCTGCCCATCGATCTGCCCGGAGACCCGACGGATGATACCCCGCGGCTGAATACTCCCGTATTCTCTCCCGATGCCAGCCGGATCGCCTTCAGCCGGCGCTCCGAGGTTTTCATTGTTCCGGCCACCGGCGGAAACGCGGTACGGGTCAGTGCGGGGTCTGTGCCCGTCTGGTCGCCTGACGGTCAGTGGCTTGCTTTGCGGCTGGAGGAAAACGGGAAACACTACTTGGCGAAGATCAGCCTGGGCGTTTCTCCGCAACTGGAGAAGCTCCATGAATTGGTGCCCGCCGTCTGCCCGGCTTGGTCCCCCGACGGAAAGCACCTGACTCTAGCTACCGGGTCCGGTCTGGCAATCATCGAGCCAGATGGCAAGAACTTGCGGGTGTTGGTTCCGAGGCCCACGCGGGCCTTCTCGATCGCGGCGTGGTCGCGTGACAGCAAGACACTGTTCCTGATCGAGCCGGTTGGGAATGACTCCCGGCTCACCGCGGTGGATGTCCTCTCGGGCAAGGAACGTACCCTCGGCGTCTACCCGGATACGTTATTTGGGACTCAGTTTGTCTATTCCAATACGGCGAGTTTGACGCCGGACGGGAAAAGTCTGGCCACGACGATGCCGGAGACGCCATCCAAGCTGTACCTGATCGAAGGGCTCAATCCGCCCACCACGTTCTGGCAGCGCCTGTTCGCGCGGCCGAAGTAGGAGCGATTCTTCGGCGGTGACGAAATCCCCACGGTGTCGCGTGGGACCATGCACGGGCGCTGTCGCCGCGATCAGGCGATCTTTGATCGGCATTGCTTTCCCGGCGGCGCGAAGAGGCACCAACAACTCCGCGCATCGCTGGCTTGTGTCCGCATCCCAGGGGAGACCGTGGAGCCGCCCGACCCCCGCGTCGAGGACAGCCCGCGTTTTTCGCCGCGGAAGGTCGACGGCAATGTTCCGTTCCTGGGCTCGAAGCCACGCCACCACTCGCGGATCGGGGTTTGGTATTGCCGGCTCGGCGGGCGGCGCGGCTCGATCCGTCGCAAACGCTGGGTTGCGATTCGATTAGATAAGCTGGCGCGCCCGAAGGCGTCGATGAGCGCTACCTCGCGGCGGGTGCTCGTCGATGCGCTAACGCGGCGCCTGCCACCTGTCCTAGCGGCCAGCGGTGGGAACAGGCGCCGATTCCGGAGGTGTCGGGCGCCCCAACCGGCCGAAACGCATCGAGTTCGACTGTTGCAGATAGGCCTGGACGCTCGCTTCGTTCTCTGGCCGGTGCGGGCAGTTCGCACACCGTACTCCGCTGCACTTGAACGTCTCGCAGCATTGCGTCCGCACCATGATCAGCGTCGCCATCGGGGGCTCCTTCCCGGCTGCGGAATCGAAAAATTCGATCCGCAACTCACTTGCATCTGAGTCCAGCGTATCACAATCCTGACGGAAACGTCCAGAACGAAAAAGGGAGCCCCGCCTACCGGACTTGCCGCAGCAACTCATCCGGCAGCGCTTGGTAGGGCTGAAGCCGCGGCGGACGCACATCGGGTTCGAAGGTCCACACCTTGCGCCCGCGGTAGTAGGTCAGCAGTTCCTGATTCTTCATCGGCCCCATGTCGCGCGCCCACACGACCGGCGACGCGTCAATGTTCGCCGCGTTGTAAACGATCTCCCAATGGAACTCGTGAAACGGGCTGTACCTGACGATCACCACGTGCGACCCGCCCATTTCCTTCAGCGCCTCCAGCACCTGCGTGCGCGGGGAGCGGTACTGGCGGGCTGTGTTGCGGTAAGTCAGATCCATCGCCAGATTGAATGTGAACCCCGCCAGAAACGCGACTAACATCCACCGTGAGAAGGCAAGGCCGAATCCGCTCCCGAATGGCTTCCAGTCCCGGATCCACAGCAATCCGCTTACCGTCACTAACAGCAACAGGCCTGCAACAGGCCCGAGATAGTGCGGATAAAAGAACGGGTATACGGCCGAGGCGAGAATCACCAATCCAATCGACGATAGCGCCAGACGCAGATCCCGCCGCCGCAACAGCCACGGCACGGTCAGAAACGGCACGCTCGCCAGCGGACCGAGGAAAAAAGGCCAGAAATCCCAGAATTTCTCCCGCGTCGCGGCCCACAAGGTATCCAGTCGCTGACCGCGCTGGTGCATCCCAAGCTGCCACAGGTAGTTGTCGTTGATCTCCTTGAACTGCGATCGCACGGCGGGAGCCGGCGCCTGATAGTAAAACGTCTGCGGCGTTCCATATAACTCACGGTTCCGCATGTAAGGGAGTTTGGCCACACTGCCGGTAACACGATAGTTATGATAGCCGATGATACAGAACGCGAGACCGAGAGTGGCGGCGAGCGGCATCACTATCTGTTTCCACTTGGCCTCGCCCGGCAAATTGCACTCCCGTAACAGCCACACCAGCAGTGCGACCATCAGCACCGCCGAGAGGACCGCTCCTTCATAGGGCCGGCTGTTGGCGAGAATCCCGATACCCAAGCCCATCAGAATCGCGTACTTGCGCGCCGGCTTCGCCCTCAGCCGCATCAGACCGCCGACGGCCAGCGCACCTCCCACCGCGGACGCGGCGCCGCCCCAGTAACTATGCATCCAGGCGCTGAAAGTGCCCACCCGCAGAAACACGACCAGAACACTCAGCAGCGCCCAACCCGGCGAAAGAAACGAGCGCAGCATCCAGTAAATCGCCGCGCTCATCGCACCATTTGCAATCCATACTCCAACATATGCCGGCAGCCCGAAGAATTGCGGCAGGGCCAGGACGAAACCCTGCAACAAGGGATACTTCGATGCGTAACTCGGGTCCTGGATCACGTGCATCGTCTCGAAGTGTTCGCGCATCGGATGCACTGGATTGGCGATGCGGCCCTCCAGTAACGTATCGGCGATCAACAGATAGCTGAATTCATCATGAATTTTGGGCTGTGTGGGAGGATACACCGGAATGGTCGCGATGCGAAAAACGATCGGGACCAGGAACGCCAGCCACATCGCCCGGCGGAAGCTGACCCGCTCCAGGGCTTTCTCCATTCGCGCAAAAAAGCCTGCGCCCATACCGGGCCGGATCAAGGCAATCAGAACGGCGATGACGAGAAAGAAAGCTTCAGCGGCGAGCGGGATACTCCCGTCGTCAAGATATCGGCGCATCCAATCGAAAAATGGGACGAGCACAGCGGTTACGTCAACGGTCGCGATCCGTCACTAAGTCAGTCACGGCCGCCAGCGCCCGCTGATACGGCGAATCCGGGAACTCCGCGATCGTGGCGCGCGCTTTGTCCGTGAAGTCCTGGGCCCTCTCGCGTACCCGGTCGATTCCCCGGTGGCGTTTCAGAATGCCCAGCACTTCTTCGAATGATACCTTGTCGTAGCTCTTCTCGGCCAGCACGGTCTCGACCTTGCGCCGCTCCTCCGTGGATGCTGTTTCGAGCGCATAGATCAGCGGCAACGTGACCTTGCCTTCGCGCAAGTCCGAACCTACCGGCTTTCCCAGCACGCTTTCGCGGGCCGTGAAATCGAGCACATCGTCCACCAGTTGGAAGGCGATCCCGATGTTCCAGGCGTACTCGCCCAGCCGCGTCTCGGCCTTTTCGCTCGCGCCAGCCACGTGGGCGCCCAACTTGGCGCAAACGGAAAACAGGCACGCCGTCTTCCGGTCCACCAGTTGCATGTAGTCGGCTTCGGAAACGTTGATCTTGCCGATGCGTTCCAACTGCAGCAACTCGCCCTCCACCATCATCTGCGTGAGATTGATGAGCATGTCCAGGACGTGGAAGTTGCGTTCGCGCAGGGCGATCTGGAATGCCTGCATATACAGCCAATCGCCCGAAAGCACCGAAACGTGATTGCCCCAGATGACGTTGGAGGAGGGACGGCCGCGGCGCGTCTGCGCCATGTCGATCACGTCGTCGTGGATGAGCGTCGCACCGTGAATGAGTTCCACGATGGCCGCCATGCGAATCGCGACCGGGCTCAGGGGCTCGCCAACCGCGCCGCCCGTTCGCGCCGCGAGAAGCAGCAGGATCGGGCGCAGCCGTTTACCCCCGCTCTGCTGGAGATATTGCGCGATATGGGTGACGGCTTCGACGCTACCCGCCGACTCGACTTCGAGTTCCCGTTCGACGAGCTTCAAGTCGTCTTTGACGAGTTCGAAGATCTCCCGTGCGGTCAGCGCTTGGCCTATCTTGCTGGTGAAACCCATGGAGAAGCTACCCAGTTTAACGTTTCGATGTCTCCGCTGGCAAACAGAGGCTCGCTTGCAGCGACCGGCCCTACGCTTTACTGATGTGCCGCACGGCGCCGCGGTGCAATCTTCTCGATCTCCGTTGCTTCGGCGTGCGCCCGGTCTCCCGTAGCACACGCCTATGTAACGCAGACTTCAGTCTGCCGCCTCGACAATCCTACCGAGCCCCGTGCCCGGGGCCGGCGAATCGCCCCTGGCGGATCGCAATCGCTCGCTCGACCACCGGTACTGTTCCGCCCTGCCCGCCAACCCGCCTTCACCCGTCTCAGTCGAAGCCTGCGTTGCAACTGCGGCCCGATGCCGCCAGCACGCTGCGAAACGCACGCGTCGAAAACTTGCCGGCTCACCTCGGCCACCACGTCGCACCTCGCGGTTCGCTACGCCCCGTCAGCAGCGGATGCCGCTCTGCAGACACAGACGCCGGAAGTTCGCCGACGTGGCTTCGGCGATCCCCTCAAAGCTCTCCCCTCGCAACTCGGCCAAACGCCGCGCCACATGGACCACATACGCCGGTTCGTTGCGCTTGCCGCGGTGAGGCACCGGCGCCAGATAGGGCGAGTCCGTCTCGATGAGGATGCGATCGAGCGGCGTCTCGCGGGCCGCCTGATGGATCGCCGTGGCCTTCGGAAACGTCACGATCCCCGCGAAGCTGATGAAGAACCCCATGGCCACCGAGCGCCGCGCCTCCTCCGGACCACCCGTGAAGCAGTGCATGATCCCACCCTGCGGGGCCCCCTGCCAGTGCTCTTCCAGCAGGCGGAACGTATCGTCCCACGCCTCGCGCGTGTGGATGGCGACCGGCAATCCGCTACGGCGCGCGAGCTGAAGCTGATCCGCGAACACCCGCTGCTGTTGGTCACGCGGCGCGAAGTCGTAGTGATAATCAAGGCCGATCTCGCCCAGCACCACAACCTTCGGATGCTTCAGCAAGCCTTCCAAGTCCGCGAGCGTGCGCTCCGTTGCTTTGGCGGCATCATGCGGGTGCACGCCGGCGGTCGCGTAGATGGCCGGATACCGGTCGGCGAGGCGGATGCCAGCCTCAAGGTCGGGCGGACCGCTGCCAGTGCCGATGGCGAGCAGACACTCGACGCCCGCATCGAAGGCGCGTTGAATCGCCGCCTCGCGATCACCATCGAAATCCGGCCCATCCAGATGGCAGTGCGAATCGATGAGACCGGCGCTCACTTCAGCCGCGCCCCCACAGGGACATCCTCCAGGAAGCCGGCCAGGACCGGCGAGCCTCCTTCGAGCGACGCCGCGACAATCATCCCGCGCGAAACCAGGCCGCGCAACTTACGTGGTGCGAGGTTGGCGACGATCACCACCTTGCGGCCCACCAACTGTTCCGGCTTGTATGCCAGAGCAATCCCCGCAACGATGGTGCGCGGCTCAGGCTCGCCGATATCGACAGTAAGATGGAGTAACTTGTCGGCTCCCTTGACCGCTTCCGCCGTCAACACGCGAGCGACGCGCAAATCCACCTTGACGAAATCGTCGATCGTGATCTCGGAAGCGAGTGCGGTGATTCCTTCCCGCATCCCGGTTTCCGGATTGACGGGCGCGGAATTGACCGGCTCCGCGGGCGCCGCCACCGCCGCGGACTCTTCCTTTTTCTTGCCGACCAGCGCGTTCTGACGCTCGCGTTCGGCTTCTTCGAGGTCGAGCAAGCGCGGGACGGCGATCTTCGCGTCGAAGCGCGGAAACACGCCTTCAGCCTTGCCGGTCTTCTGCCCCGCCGGCAGCCCGCCCCACGCCAGATCCGCCAGTTGCACCTTGTCGATCGGCGTGGTCATGCCGAGTTGCGACCAGATCCTCGTGGCCGACTCGGGGATCACGGGGTAGAGAAGGGCAGTGGCCACCCGCACCACCTCCGCGACGGTGTAGAGCGTTGCGTCGAGCTTCGCCTGCGCGTCCGGATCCTTTATCAGCGTCCACGGCGCCTGGGTGACAATGAACTTATCGGCGGCGCTGAGTAACTGCCACACACTTTCCAGTGCGCGCGAAAACTCGAACGCCTCAATGGAAGCAGGGTAGGTTTCGAGAACCTCGCGTGCCTTGGCGGCTACTTCGGAGCCCGTTTCGCCATCGCCCGGCGCGGGAATCACCCCCTGCCGGTACTGTGTGATCATGCTGAGCGTGCGCGAGACCAGGTTTCCGAGACCGTTGGCGAGATCCGCGTTGTAACGTCCCACCAACGCTTCATAAGTGAAGTTGCCGTCGGCGCCGAACGGAACTTCGCGCAACAGATAGTAACGCAGCGCGTCGATACCCATTACTTCCTGAATCGGCGTCGCGCGCACGATGTTACCCCTCGTCTTGCTCATCTTCATCCCATCGAACATCAGCCACCCGTGGGCGAAGACGCGTTTCGGCAGCGGAAGCCCGGCGGCCATCAGGAACGCCGGCCAGTAGATGGCGTGGAAGCGCACGATCTCCTTGCCGATCAGATGAAGGTCGGCGGGCCAGAGACTGGTGCCCTCAATGGCGCTCATATAAGTGATCAAGGCGTCAAACCACACATAGAAAACGTGGTGCCCCTCCACCGGAACCGGAATGCCCCACTTGATGGTGGTCCGGGTGATGGAAAGGTCACGCAAGCCCTGCTTGACGAACGCCATCACTTCGTTGCGCCGGATATCCGGGCCGATGAAATCGGGCTGATTCTCGTAGAGTTCGAGTAACTTGTCCTGAAAGGCGGAAAGCTTGAAGAAGTAATTGTCTTCGGTGACCGTCTCGGTCGGGCGCCCGCAGTCGGGGCACGGATCACCGGGTTGCGCGTCGTTGACGTATAACTCGCAGTTGAAACAATACTGGCCGGTGTAGGAGCCCTTCTGAATGTAACCGTTTTCCCGGCAGCGCTCGAACAGCCAGCGCACCTTCTCGTGATGGCGCGGGTCGGAGGTGCGCATGAAGTGGTCCACCGAGAGCCCGGTCTTGTGCCAGGTGTCCCGGAATTCCTTGCTGATGAGCGTGGCGTACTCCTCGGGCGTTTTGTGGAGCGTTCTGGCGGTGCGCTCCACATTCTGGCCGTGCTCATCGCTGCCCGTGGTCAACACCACTTCGTAACCCTGCATGGTCTTGAAGCGCTTCAGCGTATCCGCCACCATGGTGGTGTAAAAATGGCCGATATGGGGCGCGGCGTTGACGTAATAGATGGGAACCGTGATGTAGTATTTCATCGGGAATTTGCTAAGTAGGCGTAATTGGCGTCCTGAATCACTTGTTTCAGTGGGATGTTCTTTTCGGCGGCAAGGCGGCGGCAGTCATCATATTCGGGCGCGAACGCGCCACCCGCCGCAACCTTCATGCGCACGGTACCGTGCGGCGTCGCGACTTCCACAAACTCGCGTGCCTGCACCCGGCGTTCGGCGCGGGAAATGCGCAGGCCAAGCGTGGAGGTCTCCGCGAAGATGATCGCGGCGAGCGTCTCCTGCGCTTCCGGCGTGGCGATCACTCGCAGCAGGGAACCTTGCCGGTTCTTCTTCATCAGAAGCGGCTCTAGGGACACGTCCAGCGCGCCCGCCGAAAACAGCCGGTCCATCGCGTAACCAAGAACCTGCGGCGAGGTGTCGTCGATGTTGGCCTCAATCACGCTGACCGTGGTCGACTCGGCCGCATTTACCGCATCGCCAACCGTAAACCGGAGTACGTTGGCTTGAATTGGGAAATCCTTGTTCCCCGCGCCGTAACCGACTTGCGAAATGCACATCGGTGGCATGGGGCCGAAGCCGCGGCACAGGGTCACGGCGATGGCCGCGCCCGTCGGCGTAGTAAGCTCGAACACCGGACCTTCGGAATAGACGGGCTTTCCAGCGATCAGCAGAGCCGTCGCCGGCGCGGGAACCGGCAGCAGTCCGTGTTCGGTATGGACCGTCCCGGAGCCGACGTTCAGCGGAGAACAGTAAGTGGCGTCAATGCCGAGTAAGTGGAGCCCGAGGCATGCGCCCACAATGTCGCAAATGGAATCCACCGCGCCCACTTCGTGAAAGTGAACCTTCTCAATTGGAACGCCGTGCACTTGCGCCTCGGCCTCGCCAAGGCGCTGAAACACGTTGCGGGCGTTCGCTTTGACGGCGCCGGGCAGATCCGAGGAGTCGATCATCTTGACGATGTGGGGCAGGTGACGGTGTTTCTTCTGGGGCTCGAAGTCGACATGGAATTTTGAGGCGGAGATGCCGTGGCGCTTGACGCGCTCCAGCCGGAAGGTGGCGCCGGTGCCCAGCGATTCGAGGCCTGCGGAGAGATCCTGGAAGGATGCGCCGGCGTCGATGAGCGATCCGATGGCCATGTCGCCGGAGATGCCGGAGAAGGCGTCCCAGTATCCGATCTTCATAGGTTCCTTTCCGCTGCCGCGGCGCCGCTGGATGGATTGGGGGACCCGGGGGGTGTGCGCCAGAGGGGCGTAATCCGGGATCGGCAGCTTATCTTATCAGGATATCGCGAGTTGACGGTGGTTGCGGATTCGGGCCGAAGCCGAACCCTCGAGTGACCCGCGCCGCAACGGGCGTTCGGTGAGACGCAACTCCCGTGCGCCGCTGCCCGGCCCAAGCATGCGGTTCGCAATCGTAAAGGGCAACTCCGCTGTATGTCCCGCGCCGCAACGGCCTGGGAAGGAACAGCCCTGTCCGTCGGAATCTGCGTTGTCAACAGGCCAGCAAGTAGAACGATCAGGCGGCCGGTAGGGGAAGCACGATCGTGAACTCGCTGCCTTTGCCGACTTCGCTGGTCGCGCGCAAATCGCCACCGTGCTTTCGCACAATGCTGAACGCGGTGAAAAGGCCCATTCGCGCTTCTACTCTGGTGCCGGTCGAGCGGAAACTTGGCTGAAAGAGCCGGTTTTTCACGTCTTCCGGCATCCCCCGGCCCGTGTCGGAAAAACGCAATTCCAGCGAAGAATTGCGTAAACCCGTCACGATCCGGATGGTCCCCCGGTCCTCAATCGCCTCGATCGCATTCTTCAACACCACGCGAAACACCTGGTTCAGTTCTGCCGCATAACAGTCCACTTCGGGTAGCGCACCGTATTCGCGAACGATCTCCACGCGCCCTCGATACAGCGGTTCGAGCAACGTCAACGTTTCTTCGATGCCGCGATGCAGATCCGTTCGCTGAAACTCGGCCTCATCCAGCCGCGCGAAACCTTTCAGGCTGCGCACAATCTTGTCGATGCGCGATGCCGCGGACCCAATCGCGCGGGTGTTCTCTTCAAACACGCTCATCGACCTGCGGACATCCTCGTTCAACGCGCAATC
>JAEUQE010000218.1 GCA_016789785.1 Bryobacterales bacterium | reverse complement strand
GGTGGCTCGAACGCACTCTTTTGCTCTCCACGAGTTTCTGAATCGCTTAACCACGCGCGCGTGGTGGGATGCTTACTCCTGGATTCTCACGTTTCACCTCACGTTCGGCACCACGCTCCCAATCGTCTGATTCACCTCGTTGTATGCGCCAAACGCCAGCGTCGCTGTCCCGGTCGTCTCCGCCGTCAGAAGCACAATTCCCTCAAAGGACCGCATGCAGGGAAGGGAATCGCGATAGGAAAGGTCACGTGCCCCTTGCGCCGGAATCGTGAAGGTCGCACGGCACAGAGTTTGTCCCTCGGACCGGGCTGAGAGCGTCACCGTGCTCGCCGCGGTTCCACCATTGGCCACCACTACATTTCCATTGAACGAGGAGGAAACCATCGCGACCGTCGAGAATGTCCGGAAGCGAGGCGCCATGGCCGGGATCCCCAGCACCGCCATGCTCTCCCGTTGAACCATCAGGAAGCCGCCCACCGTAATTGCACTCGCCGGACTCACCACTACCCTTGCCTGGAGTTTCTGCTCCCGTTCGTTTTCCGAACTGGTGACAAATCCGATCACCGACTGCGGTGAAACCGTTCCGTCCAGGGCGCGAAACCGGCCCGCCGGGCTCAGCATCGGCAATTCCACCCGTGCCCCACTGGCGTCGAAGAACTCGATCCGGACAGTGGCTTCTTCCGCACTCGTGTTGGTCAACAGCACCACCGCACCGGAACTTTGCGTGCTTGATGTGCCGTTCCACACCATTGGCAACAACAGGGTCTCACTCGTTGTGGCGTTGCGGCCCTGTGCTTTCTCAATCTCCAACTCGCCTGGATGCACTCCATTCATCGGTTGAAACTGCCGCGAGCCGATCTGATCGAGCAGCCGTGCAGGTTGCGCGTCCGCTCCCGTGGCTACTCCGGCCGTCAACAGGATCGTGGCAACAACAGCGTTCTTCATGGTCATTCCCTCGGTTCATTCTTGTGATTGATTGTTTTTGTGCCGGTGCTTGCCGGTTCTACTCATCACGCGGAACTGTGGCGCGAAGTCCATCACGCGGTGGGATTCTTCCGGCGACTTTGCGCTCCTCGGGAGATTTCGACATCCCTCCGGGCGCCGTGCGGAGCGACGCACGCGCATCTGGCCCGCGTTGACACAACCCCCAGCCTCCCCGTAAACTGTCGAAGTCTTTCCAGTCCGTGCCGCGGACCAAACCATGAAACTGCTGATCCGGAAGTGGGGCCTCTGCCTGATGTTGATGGCTGCCACCACTCTCATCTATCTCGACCGGCAGGCAGTCAGCATCCTTGCCGCCAACATCCAGGCCGATCTGAAGATGAACAATCAGGATCTCGGATGGGTGTTCTCTGTTTTCTACTACTCCTACACCCTTGCGCAGTTTGCCGTCGGCCCCTTCCTCGACCGCTACTCTCTGCGCTGGCTCTATGGCGGCGCCATCGTCTTATGGGCGGCCATCAGTACCCTCACCGGCCTTGCCACCAGTTTCGCCATGTTACTCGGCGTTCGCATTCTTCTCGGTCTGGCCGAATCCGGCAACTGGCCCGGGGCGATGCGCATTGTCTCCCGCGCCCTGCCCCCAGGCGAACGCGCGCTCGGCAACGGCATCTTCACAAGCGGCACCAGCGTCGGCGCACTCATCGCACCTGTCGTAATACTCGGCGCGAGCAGTGCCTTCGGTTGGCGCGCATCCTTCGCTGCTCTCGGCGCGCTTGGACTGGTATGGTTCGCCGCCTGGATTCTCTTCACCCGCTCTCCGCAACTTGCTCCGGTGTGGAAGCGCCAGGAACACGAGGCCGCACCCGCCGCGGGCTTCGGTGGCTATGCCGCCGTCTTCACCATGCCTCAGTTCTGGAAGGTATTCGCGATCACCATCATGGTGAATCCGGTACTCTACTTTTTTCTGAACTGGCTACCCACTTACTACCGGCAGCAGCACGGCATTGTCCAGGGCCCTCAGTTAGCCGGCATCCTTACCGCGACCTTCCTCGGTCTCGACCTCGGCTACCTGTTTTGCGGTGCAACCGTGATGGCATTGATCAAGCGTGGATGGACCCTCCGCGCCGCGCGCCGCGCCGTGATGACCGTGGCCAGTGTGCTTCTCGCGGGTACCGCCGCCGTTCCGCTGGTCCACGATATCGGCGCCGTCATCTCCCTGCTGATCGCCGCCGATTTCGCCATCGGCCTCTGGATCGCGATGTATCTCACCCTGGCCCAGGAAGTAAGTCCACAATCCGTCTCCACCGCGGCCGGATTACTCGGCGGAAGTGGCTCGCTCGCCGGCGCGATGCTCATGTGGCTCATCGGCAAAGTTACCCAAGCCAGCGGCAACTTCGCCCTCCCGCTCTTTGGCGTGGCCGTGATGGCGCTCATCGCCGTGGTTGCCGGATGGGCTGCCAGCCGCCGCGACCCCGCCGCGCAGGTCTGACTCACTTACTCCAGATCCAGCGTCTGCGACACCTGGTCCGCGATCGCTCTTACTAACTCATCGAAATCGTCCGGCGCCATCCCCGCCGACTTCAATTCCTCCGGCTCATCGTCCCGCAGCATCGCCAGCCGCGGATCCGGAAGACCCAATCGCCGCTTCACCCGCAACAGATCGCGCAGCTTCTGCTCCGGAATCTGATTGAGCGGCGCCCCTAACTGGCGCGCCACCGCAAGCGTGTGACAGTACGTGTCCAGCACCTCCACGCACCACTCCGCGTGTGTCACCGTGTCTGACCAGCAAACAATGCCATGATTCGCCAGCAGAATCGTGTTGTGGTTCTTTACAAAAGGAACAACGGACTCCGCAAAAGCCTTCGTTCCCGGTGTCTCGTACTTGGTGAGCCCCACCGGACCCACAAACACTTCGAACTCCGGAATGTACCCCACCGGCGGCACGATTCCCGCCATCGCGTAGGCGGTGGCATGCGGCGGATGGCAATGCACCACCGCCCGGGCCTTCGGATTCGCCTTGTAGATCTCCAGATGGAGTAACATCTCGCTCGTCTGCGGCCGGTGCCCGACCTTTTGCCGGTTATCCATATCCACCAGACAAAGGTCGTCCTCCGTTAAGTCGGCTTTGCTCAGCAGCGTCGGTGTGCAGATAAGGTAGTTGTCCGAAATCCGCGCGGAAATGTTGCCACCGTTTCCATCCACATAGGATCTCTGCCATAACTTACGGCCCACCTGCACGATCTCACGCTTGATCGCCTTGGCCTCCGCGGACCAGTGCACCTTCTGTGGATCCGGAATCGACCGGTCGTCCAGCCGCGCCGACTCTCCAATCAACTCCACCAGCACACGCCGCGTGATCTCTTCAATCACCGCGTTCGATATGGTTGACTCGCTCGATGACATATGTCTATGTTGGCACCCGGCCGCTCGATCCGCCACTGCCGGATCGCATGACATCACCGTAACTCTGGCGAGGTGCAGAGCGGCACTCGCCAGTCTGAGTTGCCGGCGCCCCAGGATCCCGCCTCGAAAGCACTTCGCTCGGGCCGCAATGCAGCGTCAGCTCATCTGGGTGAGAGCCAACTCCTTCAGAATCACACGAAACCCTGCTTGACATGTCTTTGGCGTTTCGTCACTATGACTCATGCTCCTACGCGCCAAGCGCATTGCTGCCTTCTTGATTGACGCTATCCTAGCACTTGTCACAGCCGGTTTCGTTGTCAGGCTGATTCCGCTTTTCGGGGCTTTCCTGGGTGGAATTGTCCTGTTTGTTTATATGGCAATGCGAGATGTCACCGGTGCCAGCCTTGGCAAGCGTCTGCTTGGACTGAGGGTTGTCCTGCAAGACGGGACTCCGTCGACAGCGAATGAGCGCATCTCCCGAAATCTCACGGTCGCGATTGGGCCGGCGATTTCGCTCATCCCTCTCGCTGGTAGCCTTGGGCCGCCTGTTTGGGCTTGCTGCATCCTGATCGAGACCCTCGTGCTTCTTATAAAGGGAGAGCGGCTGGGGGATATGTTTACCTTCACAAAGGTAGTCCCAAAAGACGCCCTAGCCGTCGCTGTGGCGCCCGGACTGGAAGGTGGCGCCACATAGACTGCCGCGACACGCAACCGCGGACTAGGGCTCTAACCACCTGCTTGGTCACTCAACGCCGGGCTGCGCGGGTATCCGCCCGTGTGAAGCCGGCAGAGATGTCCGGACCCCGTATTCGCCGAGTCCGCCCGGCAACTGCTTCGTCAATACTCCACGCCGATCAGAAACAAGCCCCGTGCCGGCACGGCCACCCCAAGCTTCCGCCCGGCCCCTGGCCGGATCAACTCCGCCAACCCTTCCCGCGTGAGATTCCCCTTCGCGGTTTCCATCAGGCCACCCACCAGGTTTCGCACCATGTGCTTCAGAAACCCCGATCCCCGTACCCGGTACACCAATAAGTCTCCGTTCCGGAACGCCTGGGAAGAGAACACCCGCCGCACCTTGCTCAACCCTAACTCATCTTTTTCATCTGTTGCCGAAAACGCCGAAAAGTCATGCTCGCCCTGATACACATCCGCCGCGTCAAGAAACGCCTGCTCGTTCACCGAGTAAGGGAAATGATAGACATACCGGCGGTCGAAAGGCGGGCAGATCTCCCCGCGGCAGATACGGTATTCGTAAGTCTTCGCCTTCGCCTGAAAACGCGGATGAAAATCGGGAGCGGCCTCTTCCGCTTCCAGAATGCGAATATCCGGAGGCAGCCGACGGTTCATCGCTTTCCGCAGATTCCGGCACGGAATCGGATTCGTCAGATTGCACGCAGCTACCTGCGCCAGCGCATGTACGCCCGCATCCGTCCGCCCCGATCCGGCCACCGCCACCGGAGCGCTTTCGATCTCCCCAAGCACCGTTTCCAGCGTCCCTTGAATCGTCGCCAGACCCGGCTGCACCTGCCAGCCGTGATACTCCGTGCCGTCGTAAGAAACCACCAGGCGGATTCGCCGCACATCGCCCTTCTTCTGACCAAACCTACTTACTAACCGGCGCCGTCCGCGACCCCGGCTTCACCACGGGTACGCCTTGCGCACAGAGCGGACATTCGGCCTCATCGTAAGTCATCACGTGCAGCGTCGCCAGGGCGACACGCGGCACCAGCACGTTGGCGCGGCCCCCGCTGCGGTCGATAATCGACCCCGCGCACGTCACGTCAACGCCTTGCGATTTGAGTAACTCCACCACTTCCAGCGAACTGCCCCCGGTCGTGATCACATCCTCCACCACCACGGCTCGCTCCCCAGCCTGTACCGCGAAGCCCCGCCGCAGCGTCATCTTCCCATCCACGCGCTCCGTGAAGATATGCCGCGTATTTAATGCGCGCGCCACCTCATGCCCGATGATCAGTCCGCCCATCGCCGGCGACACCACCGCATCGATATTGCGCACCGGCTCGATCCGCCGCATCTGCTCCGCGAGCTTCTGTCCCAATAACTCCGCATAGCGCGGATGCTGAAGCACCAGCGCACATTGCAGATACTCCGGACTGTGAAGACCGCTGGTTAACCGGAAATGGCCCTCCAGATAGGCGCCCGTCCGGCGAAAGAGTTCAATGACATGATCGGAAAGTTGGCTCACGGCGTCGGCTCAAAAGGCCAAGTATACCAAGTGCGGGGCAAGCCGCCTCCCGCCGTCCCCCAGCCCCTCCCACCGCCTCCTGATTCCCGCCGCCTCCTCGCGGATCCTCAAGAAATTGGCGCTTGCCGCCGATAGTAGGTCGTGCCTCTCGACACCACCACTGCGGAACGTAGATCGGCCGCGCCCACTCAGGAGACCGCGCAGACCTCGCGCCACACCGTCCCTGCTATCTTCAGCGCGACGATCTTCCTCAGCGCATTCCTGCTCTTCCTGGTCCAGCCCATGGTGGCCCGCCGCATTCTCCCGTGGTTCGGTGGCGCCACCGCCGTGTGGACCACGTGCATGCTGTTCTTCCAGGCGCTGTTGCTCGCCGGCTACTACTATTCGCACCATTTCAGTGCGGTCGTGCGGGCCTCCCTCTGGCATCCGCTCGCGCTCGGCCTCAGCGTTCTGTGTCTGCCGGCACTCTGGTTGACAACCGCACCCTCCGCCGCCGACCCGGCACTCGGCGTTCTGCGCACCCTCGTGCTCACTACTGGAATGCCCTATCTGCTGCTCTCCACCACCGGGCCGCTCCTGCAAGCCTGGTATGCGAGGCAGTTTCCCGGCATCACGCCCTACCGTTTGTTCGCGCTCTCCAATCTTGGCTCGCTCCTTGGCCTGCTCGCCTATCCCGTGCTGATCGAACCGTGGATTGGCGTCGAGCTGCAGATGAGACTGTGGGCGGCCTTCTATGCGGTTTTCGCCGCGCTGTGTGCGACGGTGGCCTGGCAGTCGAAACGATACCCTCCGGTCAACGTGGAGGCCAAGGATCTTCTTGCTCTCGATCGGGCAGTCACCACGCCTCCACAGGCCAAACTCTCCTGGATCGTGCTGCCGGCAGCTTCCTCGGCGCTGCTGCTCTCGGTCACCAACCATCTCACCCAGAACATCGCGCCGCTTCCATTCCTTTGGGTACTGCCCTTGGTGCTCTATCTCGCCAGCTTCATCGTGTGCTTCGACCACCGGCAATGGTATCAGCGCAAAGTGTTCCATCCGCTCGCCGCGGCCGGACTCGCCGCCATGGCTTGGGCGCTCTTCCATCAGAATCCGGAGAACACCCTCATACTCTCCATCCCCGTCTATTCGCTGGGGCTGTTTCTGGTGTGCATGTTCTGTCACGGGGAGCTTGCCGCTCGAAAGCCCGTTGCCTCCCAACTGACCAGCTTTTATTTCCTGCTCTCGCTCGGTGGAGCGCTCGGTGCGCTGCTGGTCGCCGTCGCCGCGCCGATGTTTCTCAAGTCGATTGTGGAACTCCCGATCACCATCGCTGCCTGTGCCGTGATCGCGCTGTTCCTCGAGTACCGCAAGCACTGGCTCACCGATATCCTTTGGGCCGCACTCGCTGTTGGTGCTGTGGTTGCCGCGGCGGTGCAAGTGAAAACGCTCGCTCTCGAAAACCGGCAGATGGTGCGCAATTTTTATGGCGCCCTGCGCGTGGCTGATCGCAATGGCGCCCGATTGATGATTCACGGCATGGTGAATCACGGAATGCAGCGCCTGGATGCCAAGTCCATGGAGCCCACAGCGTACTTTGGACGCGCTGGCGGCGCTGGCCAGGTTCTCGATCAGCCGAAGACCATGCGCGTCGGCGTGATCGGTCTCGGCGCTGGTACGCTCGCCGTGTATTCCAAGCCCGGTGACTACTACCGCTATTACGAACTGAATCCCAAAGTCCTCGACCTCGCCCGCAGCGAATTCACTTTCCTTCGCGACGCCAAGGGCAAGGTGGACGTGGTCGTGGGCGACGGCCGGCTCTCGCTTGAACGCGAGCAGGCCCAGGGCTTCGATGTCTTCGTTGTCGACGCCTTCTCGGGTGATTCGATTCCCGTGCATCTGCTCACCCGCGAGGCCTTCCAGTTGTACCGCCGCCACCTTAAGCCCGACGGTATTCTGGCACTACACATCTCGAACTCCGTCATTGATCTGAGGCCGGTCGTCGAAAGGCTCGCCGCCGCCATCGGCCGCCCTGCGGCGCTGATGGCCAATCAGGGAGACCCGGCCAACTGGCTGCTCCCTTCCAACTGGGCCTTCGTTCCGATGGGCAATTCTCCCACGCCGGGCATCGCGCTGCCCGCACAGCCGAATTTCCCCGTGTGGACGGACGATTACAGCAATCTGCTGCGCATCCTCCGCTGGTAGCGCAATCCCTCAGGACAACTGCGTCCCCGATCGAGGGGACGCCCCCTTTGGCGTGCTGATCGGCTCCCAGGGGTGACCAGGCAGAATCCTACTCAGCCCTCCAGCCACGACTTCGCAAACGCCGTCGCATCCCCGCCGAGATCCACCATCCGCTCCTCTTGCGCCTCGCCATTCACGAAGAACTGCGCCTGCACGCCCTCCGGCACCGGCACCAGATCCACCCGCTTCTCCCGAGCCTCCAGCCGCAGCGTATCGCCGATCCACGTCGGCCGTACCAGCAGCCGCAGCGGATGTCCGATCACGCGGCAAGCCGTAAGGAGTTGTGGCGTGAACGGACCGTTGCGCAGAGCATCGGCGTGGGGCGCGGTGAGTTCGGCGTTGCGCCGTTCGGCGGCCCTCGCCGCGCGTTGCCGCTCATGCGCCGCCGCGTCGAATTCCTCGCGCGCTTCGAGAGCCTTCAGGTTGTTTTCGAGGTTATCGAGGAAGCTCATTGTTAGAGAATAGCGAAAGCGCGCCGCCCCGGTGGCGCCCGGACACCAAGCACACCGCAACTTCAGTATCGGCGCCGCGCACCGCAACCTTTACTTTCTGCGCCCACCGGCACGCCGCATGGCGTTCTCGCGCAACCACCGCCGGTTTGCCCACCAGCACCACGCCGATCTGCGCCGTGCCCCGCGTCCACCCCTCCCCCCACCCACAAGCCAACTTCTACCCGATAATAGATCCTGATGATGAATCCGGCGGAATTCGCGAACATCGCCGCCCTTGAAGAATCCTTCTGGTGGTTCCGGGGCATGCGGCGCATTCTATTCCGCCTCCTCGACCCTCTCCATGCCGAGCGCCACCCCCAGCGAGTCCTCGAAGCCGGCTGTGGCACCGGCCACCTCTCGCGCGAACTCGAGAAGCGCTACGGCTGGCGCATGGTCCCCCTCGATCTTGCCGCCGAAGGCCTTCAGTATGGCCGTAGTCTCGGCATCCCGCGCATGGTCCAGGGCGACATCGCCGCTCTCCCCTTCGCCAGCGGCGCCTTCGATGCGGTCGTTTCCATGGATGTGCTTGTGCACTTCCCCCCCGGTCAGGAACCACGCCCTTTCGCCGAATTTGTCCGCGTGCTGAGACCGGGCGGACTCCTCATCCTGCGCGTCTCCGCGCTCGAGATTCTCCGCAGCCGCCACTCCCGGTTCGCCCACGAGCGCCAACGCTTTTCCAGGCCCCGGCTGCTCGACCTTGCTTCCCGGCACGGGCTCCGCGTGCTACGATGCACCTATTTGAATTCGCTGCTCTTTCCCGTGGCGCTGGCCAAGTTCCGGCTCTATGAGCCCCTGCTCAGTTCACCGCCCGAGAGTGGCGTTCAGCCAGTCGCGCCCTGGCTGGACAACCTGTTATTCCAGGCGCTGGCAATGGAGGAGAAATGGCTCGGAGCGAATCGCAACTTTCCGGTGGGGCAGTCGCTGCTGCTCGTGGCGGAGAAGCCGCCAGACCGGCCGGAGTAAGTTCGGCGGAAAAATCTCCCCAGTCCGGCTCGCGCCTCATGTCCCTCGATGCATTTCGGGGCATGACCATCGCCAGCATGATGTTAGTCAATAATGCCGGGAATTGGGACCGCGTCTATGCCCCTTTGCTGCACGCTTCATGGAACGGCTGGACGTTCACCGATACGGTTTTTCCATTCTTTATCTGGATTTCCGGCGTCTCCATGACATTCTCGTTCGCCAAACGTGTCGAGTCGGGCGCGGACCGGGGAAAGCTTCTGCTGCATACCTTGCGCCGCGCGGCCATGATCTTCCTGCTCGGCATGCTGCTCAATGGGTTCCCGCTCTACAACCTCGCCACCATCCGCATCCCCGGCGTACTCCAGCGTATCGCCCTGTGCTACTTCTTCGCGGGCCTGATCTTCCTCTATACTTCGCGCCGCGTGCAGACGTGGCTCGCCTTCGGCTTCCTGATCGCCTACTGGGCGCTCATGATGTTCGTTCCCGTGCCCGGCGGCGCGGCCGGCGTGCTCGAAAAAGAGGGCAATCTCGCGCAGTATGTCGACAGCCTGTTTCTCACCGGCCACATGTACTCCGCCACGAAGACCTGGGACCCTGAGGGGATTCTCAGTACGTTGCCGGCGATCTCCACGGCGCTCTTCGGCGTGCTGACCGGGCATCTGCTGCGCTCCCCGCTCGCCTCGATCGAGAAAGTCGTGTGGCTCTTTGCCGGTGGAAACTTCCTCATGTTTCTCGGCGTATGGTGGGATAACAGTTTCCCCATTAACAAGAACCTGTGGACCAGTTCCTACACCTTACTCATGGCCGGGATGGCCATGGTCGTCTTCGCGTGCAGTTACTGGCTGGTGGACTTGCGAGGCTACCAGAAGTGGGCGCGGCCGTTTGTCATTTACGGCTCGAATGCCATCGCCGTGTATGTGCTTGCGGGGATCCTCGCGCGGTTGGAGGCCAGGCTGCAACTGCGCGCTCCGATTGACAGCGCGCTCAATGCCATTGCCAGCCCCGTGAACGCCTCGCTGCTCCATGCGATCGGCTATGTGCTGCTGCTCTACGCCGTGGCGTGGATTCTTCACCGCAAGGGCTGGTTCCTACGCGTCTGACCGGCAGGCCTCGACGCCTCTGCCGGTCAGCCCTCGAGCGGAACTCCGGTCGTTTCATTGGCCGGCCAACTCAATGCGCCGCTCGCGCAAATGCCCGAACCTAGTGATCCGGCGCTTGTCCGCGCCCGGATTCCGAGTCGACATGGAAGACCCGCAAGGCGCAGGTTCGCGAATCTAAATGCGCTGGGATCGCCGGATGGTTCGCTCCAGTCTACTCCTCAACCAAATCTGCGGTACTGGGAGCGCCCGGCTGTTGGATCGTTCCGGATGCGGTGCCCGCACTCGACCGGAATCCCGCTTTCGGACAGTCGTTGGTTTGGAATTTGTTTCTTTTCTTCAGTTTCTAAGTGGGGATCGAACTGCTTTTACCCTCGCCATGGCACAAACGAAATTGCTACTGGCGAGTTTTACGGCGGCCTTCTGCGCCTTCGCGCAAGTCGGCGAGGAAGTTGTAAAGAAGGACAGCATTTCAGTACATACCGTGGAGCGTGGATCAATGCCCATTTTTGCTTTCGCCACCGGCAAGCTGACTTCGTTGCAGCCAGCGCGAGCGATTCTGCATTTCGACGGCAATGACGGAGTGTGCGAGCAGGGTCGAAACGCCCGGTTGGTTTTAGGTGATAGCCCGAGAGCACTCGCCGGCAAGGTGACAAAGCCGATTGGCCCCGGCAACTGTGAAGTTGAGATTATCGACAAACTGCCCGGGACAGCCGAAGGAGGGACCAAGGCCGAGGGGCTGATTGAGAGCAGGCAGTTGAAGGACGTTGTGTTCTTCGGTCGCCCTGCCAGTTCGAAGGAGAACAGTACAGCGGCAATCTTTGTGCTCGATGGCCCTTCGGCGGCCCGGCGCGTTACGGTGCGATACGGGGCAATGTCGGGACCCTTAATTCAAGTGTTGAATGGCCTCGTACCAGGAGACAAGGTGATCGTGACCGATATGTCCAAATGGGCTCACCTTCCCCGTGTCCGCCTGGAGTAAGGCAGTAACTTTGTAAACTCGCTCAATTGCCGCAGGGAAGGTCCGCCTTCGCAAGTTAATTAGTTAGTTTCTGTTGCGAATTGGGTTTTTTCGGCGTCCATCGCTCCGTCACCGTCGCAGCTCGGAACAAAGTCTCATTTCATGAGCGGGCATAACCGACGTGTGGCACGGCAAGCGGTCCGTTCGGGCGAATATAGTATTATTGCGGCAGAAACTAGTTGATGCCGGGCGAGGCACCAATGCGCTTCTAATACGGGCTCGCCCGCCTATCCCCTGTACCAGATCCGCCAAACCTTGTTGCCGCCATCATCCGACACCAGCAGACTCCCGTCCGCCAGCTCCAGCACGGCCACCGGCCTGCCCCAAACATCCGCCTTGCTCTTGTCCAGCATGAAGCCCGTCAGAAACTCCTCCGGTTCCCCCGCCGGCCTCCCCTTCTTGAACGGCACATACACCACGGAGTAACCTACTCGCTCCGCGCGGTTCGACGACCCGTGGTAAGCCAGAAACGCGCCACCGCGGTACTTCGCGGGGAACTTCTTGCCAGTGTAGAACGTGTGATCCAGCACCGCCACGTGCGACCCGAGCAGGTAATCCGGCACGATCGTCTTCTTCACCAAATCGTCCCGTTGTCCCTTCAATGCCGGATCCGGATTCGGCCCCACGTAGGCCCACGGCCACCCATAGAATCCGCCCTGCCTGATGGCTGTGAAGTAATCCGGCACCAGATCATCGCCCAACCCGTCCCGCTCCTGCACCGCGCCCCAAAGCACATCAGTCCCCGGATAGAACTTCAGCCCGATCGTGTTCCGAAGGCCCGATGCGTAGATCTCATGACCCGTGCCATCCGGGTTGTAGCGATTGATCGCCGCGCGATACTCTCCACCGCCCGGCACCGCATTCGACTCCGATCCGATGGCCAGATACATCTTCTCGCCCTTGCGGTCGAACACGATGCTCCGTGTCCAGTGGCCCTTGCCCGTATCCTTCATCGGAACCACTTCTTCGCCCGCGCCCACCGTCATCGCCGCGCGATCGTACTTGTACCGCTTGAGCGAGGTGCACTCGGCCACGTAGAGATAGTCCTTCCACCACGCCATGCCGTACGGCCGGTCGAGGCTTTCCAACAGAACCTTGCGGTCCTCGGCCTTTCCATCCTTGTTCCGGTCCATCAACACGATTACCTTTCCCTTGGCCACACTATCGGAGATCAGCACCTCGCCCGATGGCCCGGCCAGCATGAATCGAGGCTTCTCGAATCCACCCGCCGCGAACTCCTCGATCTCAAATCCGTGCGGCAGGCGCAACTGCGCTCCATCGGGCCGCGGGATCAGCTTCGGGCGCGCCGTCGCCGACGGCGTGTGATAAGGCTGAGGCAACTTGGGCAGCTTATTCTCCGCGCAAACGGCGGCCGCGGGAAGCAACGAGGTCAGGAAGATTCTTCGGTTCATGTTCGGAATCTCTCGATTCTACAGGATTGCGCGTCGGTCAGCACTGCAATGTAGATGCAGGTCTGGGCAGTTCCCGGTCAATTCCCGCTGACCCCGACCACGGGCAGTGGGTTGATCTTCTTGATCTTCACGGCCACCTGCTCACCGGTCGGCACGCAACCGATGTACTCGAACTCCACCTGCCGTGTCTCGCAAAACTCCCGAACGCTTTGGCTTCCGCCCTGCCAGCCCGGATAGTTGAAAAACTCGTCGAACTGCAGCACGGTTCCCGGTACAATCCGGTCGCCGAGTGCGTCAAACACATCCTTCGTGGACACGTACAGGTCCGCGTCCAGATGCCCGAAAGCGAGAGGCTCCGGCCGCTCCTTCTTGAACCGCGGCAGTGAGTCCTTGAACCACCCCTTATACAGGCTCACGTTCGGCCGCATGCCAGGAAGGTTCTCAACCTTGAACGCGCCTGCCGGAAAACCAGCCCGCCACGCCTCGGGAAGCCCGTCAAGGGAATCGAATCCATGCACACGGCCCGTCCCGTCACCCGTTCGGCGATGTAGTTGATGGTGGTCCCCTGGAACACGCCGAACTCGCAATACATGCCGTTCAACTTCGAATCCACCAGACTGAGAGCTTTATCAAAAAGCGCGAACTTGGTCGGGTACGGTTCGGCCATCGGCATTCCCGGGCGATAAAGGCCGCCGATTCAGACCGCCGCCAGGAGCGCCGCGGCGAACCCCAAGTCCTTTGCCTGCGTATAGGCGTGTTGGTTCAGGAACCGAGCCGTGCCCACTTTCACCACAACCGGCAGAATGCCGGACAGAACCAGCCGCACCACCCAGCTTCCAAAGAAGCGTTCAATCGCTTTTTTCATAGCCCCTCAGCCCAGTCTGTTTACACCGGCAGATTGCGTGAAGAAGTTGAGGGCATCCTTGCGATTAGCGCTTATCCGCGATCGGCGCGTCGTTCCGAGCCTGGATATCAGCAGCCGGTTCTTGTGATCCAGGCAAACTCTTTCGATCGCAGCCGGATTCAAACCGCGATCGTCGCTGCCATCACCAGCAATATCGAATTGGCGGAAGCCTCGGGGAATGTCCTGTTGCCGGCACGCTGTCGCCTCGGCTTCAGCGCTCCGTCGATGAAGGGCTCCGGACGGTCGTGCAAGTCTAGCTCCACTACTCGTCACTTAAGAACATTTCTGTACTAATCTGTTCTAGAGAGCGTAGCCTCTCCTGGAGGTGCCATCCAGCGTGACGCCGTCGCACAGCCGGACGAGCCGGTCCGGTTCAGGGTAGGGGAAGTGGCCGCAGCAACACTCCGTAGACGACGCTGAACACGGAGCTGTTGACCCCGATTCCCAGCGCGAGAGTCAGCATCGCGACAAGTGAGAAGCTACGGTCCTTGACCACGCCGTGAACTGCGTATCGCATCTCCAGCCACAGCGTGTTCACGAATTCCATGCCCTCACGCCCTGCAAACTGGCTTCCACACGCCTTGAACCGGAAAAGCCATGAAAAGGAGCTTGCCGAGCCGGAAAGTCTTGACGGGAGATTCCGGAATCGGAGGCAAGTGTCCCAAAAACGGGCAGATGCTACGTCCCCGAAACCGCCTACTTCCCGTACCTCGTGTTGTACTTACCCTGTTCCGCAAAGCCGCCTAATTCCGGCCGCATCTGCGAGTAACGCGGGTAACGTTCCCAGATGTCGCCATTTCCGGTGAGACGCGGATCCCGCTGCGCGGTCAAGGCCTTCTCCAGGGCGCCGCGCATCGCGGAACGTGTGGCTCGGTGCGCTGGGTCGCCGGCAAGGTTCCGCAGGCAGCCGGGGTCCTTCCCGACATCGAACAACTGCTCTTCCGGACGCTTGCCGAATCCATGCTCAAAGAGGGGTTTCACGCGCGGTTCGTCGCGATGCGCGAGCATCCACTCCTTCGGCGGCCCATTGTCGATATCGGCGAACCCGCCCGGATCGCCGGCCGGCCACCGCTCCGGTTTCATATTCCAAACGTAGAGATAGTTCCCTTCGCGCATCGCGCGCGCAGGATAGCTCAGGTTATCGAAACGCGCATGTGAATGCCGTTCACGGCCGGAGAAAATCCGCCTTCTTTCCGGATCCACGTTGCCCGAAACCGCCGACCGCAACACCGGCAACAGACTCCGGCCCACCATCTCCCGAGGGACCCGTACGCCCGCCGCTTCCAGGAACGTCGGCGCGAAATCCGCGAAACTGACCAGGTTGTCGCACGACCGTCCACCCTTACCCTGCGCCTGCCACATCGCGGCCAGCGGCAGATGAATGCCGTAGTCGTACATGGTGGCTTTCGATCCGGGATACGACATCCCGTTATCCGCGGTGACAACGACAATCGTATTGGATAGCTCGCCGCGCTTCTCCAGCGCATCCAGGATCAGGCTCAGATGGCGGTCGGCATGCTCGATCTCGATATAGTAATCGAGCATGTCGGAGCGCACTTCCTCGTTGTCCGGCAGGAATGCCGGGACCACAACGTCCTCGATCCGCTTGCCGGCCTTGCGGCCCGACCCCTTAACATACGCGCGGTGCGGCTCATGCGCGCCCATCCAGAAACAGAACGGCGTATCCTTCGGCCGGGCGTCGAGAAAAGCCTGGAAATTGGCGGAATAGTCATTCTGCGACATCGCCTTGGGAAGCCCGGCCGCCTTGGCCTGATCATAAGACGGGCCGGCCGGGTTATGCGGCCATCCCGCTTCCTTGAAGTTACAAGGCCCCGCGCCTTTTCCAGTAAGTCCAGTGTGATACCCGGCATTCTTGAGTAACTCGGGATAGACGGTGAGTTTCCGGGGGAACAGGCTGGCGTG
>JAEUQE010000217.1 GCA_016789785.1 Bryobacterales bacterium | reverse complement strand
CGCGGTGACCGCAATGCCGCGCTGCGCGAGTTTGTATGGGCGCTGCTCAGTTCGCGCGAGTTTGCGGAGAATCACTGATCGAGGGAGACGTCATGCGGAATCACTCTTCATCACGAAGGTCATTTGTCAAGGTTGGCTCGCTGGGATTGCTCGGCATGACGCTACGCGGTGCGCTCGAAGCCGGGCCCTCAACCGGCGCGAAACCAAAAGCAAACTCGGTCATTCTGTTCTGGCTGGAGGGCGGACCCAGTCACATTGACACTTGGGATCCCAAGCCCAACAGTAACTTCAAACCAATCTCCACAAATGTGGCTGGAATTCGTGTTTCGGAGTTACTCCCGAAGATGGCCGCCAGTATGAATAAGTTCGCGCTGGTTCGCTCCATGCACACGCGGGGCACGGATCATCCGCAAGCGACTCACTACGCCATGACCGGGCACGAGATCAACCCAGCGATGCAATTTCCAAGCTTCGGGTCGATCATCACCAAAGAGATGGGACCGCGCAATGCCGTGCCTCCGCATGTCCTGGTACCGAAGTGGGACCGCTCGCGTCAGTATGAAGAGCACTTCCGCGCCGCGTTCCTGGGCGGCGAGTATGATCCGATGTGCATCCCCGATCCGAGTAAGCCGGGCTTTGAAGTAACTGACTTGAGCCTGCCGAAGTCCGTCTCGCAAACTGCCGTCGAGAGCCGCTCTGCGTTTCTCAAGGCGGTCGACCGGAGATACCGTGCGCTGAACGAGAGCGCGGACCACGCCAACATGGACGCATACACGGCGCAGGCGTGGAAGATGATCCTGACGCCGGGCGTGCGCGACGCGTTCGACCTCTCCAGGGAATCGGCCAAGATGCGGGAGCGGTACGGTAATGACTCGATCGGTACGTCGTGCCTGTTGGCCCGCCGCCTGGTCGAGGCCGGAAGCCGTTTCGTCACCGCGGCTGGTTATCACAGCACCTCCTGGGACACCCACAGCGACAACGACAAAGGGCACAAGGACCGCCTCTGCCCGACGCTCGATCGCACCTTGACCGCTCTTGTCGATGACCTGCAAGAACGTGGATTGCTCGACACGACTCTGGTCATTGCAATGGGCGAGTTCGGCCGCACGCCGGTGATCAACGCAAACCTGGGGCGCGATCACTGGCCGAATTGCTGGTCGCTTGCACTCGCGGGCGGCGGAATCAAGGGCGGCATCGTTGTCGGCGCGAGCGATGAGAAGGGCTACAACGTCACCGATCGCGTGGTGACGATGGGCGACCTCTACGCGACCATCTACAAGGCGTTGGGCATTGACTGGAAGAAGGAATACATGACGCCGATCGGCCGCCCCATCAAGATCGCGAACTCGCTGGAGGATCAGACCGGCGATCCCGTTCCCGAACTGCTTTCGTAGCTTCGTGCCGCGGTGTCCCGTGCCAGCGTGAAGAGAGTAAGATTGAGTAAGATTGCTGGTGAACTCGATTTCAAAACAACACTGATTTGGAGTGCACCAATGAAATTCCTTGTACTCTTCATGCTCGCCATGATGGCCGCCAAGGCCCAACCTCCCGCACCACCGCATCCCAACGTGAAGCACTTCATCCCCTACAAGGAGTACACGCAAGCCGAGAATGAACAGGTGCTCGCGGCGTTTGAAGGCCTTCGCGTCGCCGATGTGTCTGATGGGATGGACGCGGCCGGCCTCGCGGGCGTTGGATTGGTGGACGCTGATATCAAGACGCTGTGGCGCGACACCGATAGCTTCTCTCATCGCATTATCGGTATCGCTGTGACGTGCCGCTATGTCCCGACCAATCGCCGTGAGCCGAAGATGGATCAACCCACCGAGTCACGCTGGTATCGCGAGATCACGACCGAGGCTTTCCAGGCAGCATTGTTTCCCGGCTCGGTGCTGGTGATTGACGGAGATCAGGATGGCGATACGCGCACCATTGGCTCGTCGAATCTTCTGGGTTGGAAGAAGCGCGGCGCGCTCGGCGTGGTGACTAGCGGCGCGGTTGGCGATACCGATGAAATCATCCGGCACAAGGTCCCGCTCTACTACAAGCGGCTTGGGCGCGGTTATCGTCCCGGCCGCAACGAACTCGAGTCCGTGAACCGTCCCGTCACGATCGGGGGCGTGTTGGTGAGGCCCGGCGACGTAATTGTCGCCGATGGCGACGGTGTGATTGTGGTGCCGCGCGAACATGCCTTGGAAGTGGCGAAGGCTTCGATGCGGTTTCTCGACAACATCGGATTGGATCGATACAAGCAGCGCAAGAAGCAGTGATCGGAAGAGTCTCGAAGGGGCCATCGGTGGCGGCCCCACAACGGCTCCCGTCGACTGGGACGTTAGCCTCAGTAACACCAACAGTCCTCAACATTCAACCTGGCTGTTACGCACCGGGGCCAGCGATGTCCGGCGCCGGCAGCTTGCGTTGCGGCAGGGCGTGCTGGCGGTCCTGATCTGCCGCGGCGTGAGAACCTGAGCCGTATGTCGGCCGGCCAATGACTCTCGACCGGTAGGAGGGTGATTCCCCAGCGGATCGCGCGGTTGTGACAAACTGGCGAGAGTCATCCGAAGAAGCCATGAAACAAACAATGCTGTCCTTGTTTTTGACCGCAGGCGTGTTGTGTGGCGCCTGGTTGGACGAAGTCCCAGCCGCTCAGGCCGGCTTGCATGCCGATGCGCTCACCCGCGCCACGCGCGTGATGAATGCCTCCGTGGAGAAGGGTGAGATCTCCGGCTATGTCGGCCTCATCGCCCGCCGCGGCAAAATCGGCTACTTCCACGCCAACGGCCGGCAGGGTGCCGGATCCAACCAACCCGTCACCAAGGACTCCATCTTCCGCATCTTCTCCATGACGAAGCCTGTCACCGGCGTCGCCGTCATGATGCTCTACGAAGAAGGTAAGCTCTTCCTCACGGACCCGGTTTCGAAGTACCTGCCCGAGTACGCCAACATGCAGGTGAAGACTGGCGCCGCGGGCACGGTGAGCGCCGAGAAGCCCATCACCATCCGCGACCTCATGCGTCACACCGCGGGCTTCGACTACAGCGGCATGAACCTCGCCAAACCCGGTATGAATCTCGCCGCATGGTCACTGGCTTTGGCGAAGCAGCCGCTGTTGCATCAGCCCGGAACGCGCTATCACTACGCGGTCGGCATCGATGTGCTGGGCCGCTTCGTCGAAGCCGTCTCCGGCCAGTCGCTGGATCAGTTTTTCGACGAACGCATCTTCCGTCCGCTCGGCATGAAGGACACCGGCTTCTGGCTGCCTGCCGGCAAGGTATCGCGTCTGGTGTCGTTGGATGAGCCAGACGGCAACGGCAAAGCCAAACCAAACAAAAGCGCCTGGCAGGACATGCAGAAGACGAAGCCGGAAGTTCTCTGGGGAGGCGCAGGCTTGGTCTCCACCGCTATGGACTACGCCCGCTTCGCCCAGATGCTGTTGAACAAAGGCGAACTCGATGGCAAGCGCCTGCTCAGCCGCAAATCAGTCGAACTGATGGCATCGGACCACCTGGGCAATCTGCCTGTTGAACAAGCGATGGGCGCGGTGGCGCCCGGCTACGGCTTCGGCCTCACCATGGCCGTCAACAAAGGACCCGGCAGAACCGGCACCGTCGGGAGTGAAGGCGAGTTCAACTGGTCCGGCGCCGCCGGCACCGGTTTCTGGGTGGATCCGAAGGAAGAGCTCATCGGCGTGTTCATGATCAACCAACTATCGGCGGCGGTTTCCCTTCCGTATCGCCATCGATTTAAGCAACTGGCCTACCTGGCACTGGACTAAGTACAATACTGTTCACTTTGCACTTTGGCGCCGCACGCCTGACGGTAGCGCAGGCCTTCAGCCATGCCGCGCCCCGACTCGGGACGCATGGCTGTGCCCGAACCTAGCCTCTAGCGCCTAACTGAAGAGTATTGGGACTAAGTAGGCTATGATCCTTCCTCCCCGGATCTGCTCTTCGCGATCGCGGCGCACGCGGCTTCGCTCATGCAACGCCCGCCCAAGCCGATCTGCAACCGGAGCGCTGGCGCGCCTCACCCGCTTCCTCAACAGCGCCGTCGATCAAGGCGAGATTTCCGGCTACCTCAGCTTCTGATACGGCGCCGGCACCGATGTGTCTTCAGGACTCATCACAACATGAATCCGCGCCTGGGCCAACGTTTCCGGCAGCTCGCCAATGTCGCGCTGGACTGAAGAAGTCCATCTTGCGACTTTGGTCAACAGGTAGGGCGAGTGTTTCAACGGGCCCGGCGACGTTACTGTTGCCGATGGCGACGGTGTCGTGGTGGCGCCGCGCGAACATGCCCTGGAAGGAGCGAAGGCCTCAGAAGCAGTGATCACTCCGATCGAAGGGCATTCGCGGCGTCGGTGCTGGCGGCGCGCATCGCAGGCAACGCACTCGCCGTCAGTGTGACACCAGCGAGCGTCAGCACCACTGACGCAAACGTCGCCACGTCGTAGTGCGCCACTCCGAAGAGCATCGCGCGAATGCCGCTGCCCACGATCCATGAGCCGGCCGTTCCGGCAGCGGCGCCCGCGGCGGCGATCGCGAGACCGTCGCTGATGATCAGCCGCAGAATATCCCTGCGCGACGCGCCGAGGGCCATGCGAAGGCCGATTTCGGAACGCCGCTGACTGGTCGAGTAGCTCATGAAGCCGAACAGGGCCACTGCTGCCAGCAGCAGCGACAACGCGGCAAAAACGCTGATCAATGCCAACTGGAACCGGCGCTCGCCGTGGGTGCCGGCCACCAGCGCATCCACGGTTGCGATCTTTGAGAATGGTTGACCGCGCTTCACGCTCCAGATCGCCTCTTTGATCGCTGGCAAGGCGATCCAAGGATCGGATTCCGTCCGCACCACGAAGGTCATGGAGCCCGCGCCGCTTTGCGCGTGCGGCAGGAAGAACTCCGGACGTGGTGATTCATCCAAACCCGTACGAAGCGTGTTGGCCGTTACACCGATGATCTGGCGGACATGGTTTGCTCCCCGGCCAACAATGATCTGCCTGCCGACCGGATCCGTTCCCGCGAACAGACTTCGCGCCATCGCTTCGTTGATGATGGCGACTCGCGCGCTGGATGGGCCATCGGAATCGGTGAAGAATCTGCCTTGACGCAACGGGATTCGCATCAGTTGAAAGTAGTCTGGCGTAATCACGGTCACGCGCGCGACAGGGCGTGCGTCGATGGGTTTCAGCGCTTCCCCGGTTGCCTGCACCGGAGTCTCGACGTCGATGGCGTTCTCGTGAAACGGGAGCGCGGAAACGGCGGCTGCGGCCTGTACGCCGGGCACTTGGCGGATGCTCTCCGTGGTCTGCCGGAAGTAAGCGATTCGTTCTTCGGGAGTGGGCGTACGCCTGTACGCATGAACCTCCAATGAGATAACCCGCTGTCCTGTGAATCCGGGGTGGATGGCCAACAAATGCACCAGACTTCGCGTCAGCAGACCGGCAGACGTGAGCAGGACCATGGAGACTGCGATCTGCCCGGCGACCAGCCACCGGCGGGCTCTTTCGCGCGCGGGCGTGGTGACGAACGAACGGCCGCCTGCTTTCATCGCGCCGCTACTGTCTCCGCCGCCGAGACGTAACGCCGGCAGCAGGCCACACACCACCGCGGTGAACGCGCTGACTGCGACCGCGAATGCCACCACCGGAACGCTGATGCCCACCTGCTCCATCCGGGGCACATCCGGAACAGGAAGCGCGCGCAACGTGCGAGCCGCCAGATGCGCGATGGCTACTCCGGCGATTCCACCGCAAAGCGAAAGCACGCTGGTCTCCGTGACCAACTGCCGCATGAGCCGCCCTGGCGATGCCCCCAGCGCGCGCCGTACCGCAAGTTCATGCGTCCGTTCCACGCCGCGTGCCAACACGAGGCCACCCACATTCGCGCAGGCGACGGCGAGCAGCAGCCCGACTGCGCCAAGCAGGATCCAAAAGGCCGTTCGCACATGCCCCGTCAGCGCATCGGCAATGGGAATCAACTGAATGGAGGAACCCTTATTCGTTGCGGGGTGCTCCCGTTCCAACTCGGTGGCAATGCGGATCATGTCGTCTCGCGCCTGATCGATGCGGACTCCGGGTTTCAATCGCGCGACCGCCATCATGTAGGTTGACACACGGCTTTCACGATCCTGTTTCTGGGCCAGTCTCGGCGCCCATAACTCCCGTTTCAGCGGATACTGAAAGCCAGGTGGCATTACTCCCACTACGATCATCGGACGCCCGCGCAACGGAAATGCTCTGCCGATGACCTTCGGATCACCACCGAAGCGCCGCTGCCACAAGCCGTAGCTGAGAATCACCACGTTCCCACCTCCGGGAGCGTACCCTTCCTGAGGCGCGGCACGATAGTCCTCCGCGGTAAACCAACGGCCCAACAGCGGCGGAGTTCCCATGATGGAGAAGAAACCTTCGGACACAATCCATGACCGGATGGCCTCCGGTTCGCCATCACCCATCAACTCGTGGCTGAAGGGTTCGATGACGGCGAGATTCTCGAAGCTGCGCTGCCGCTCTTTCCAATCGAGGAAGTTCGCGATGGCCACCTCGTCTCTCGTGCCCTGCTTCTTCGGATTCGTCTGCCAGAGTGTGAGGAGGCGATCCTGATCCGGATAAGGAAGGCGGCTCAGCAGCACACCATGAATCACGCTGAATACCGCCGTACTCAGGCCGATGCCGAGGGCGAGCACAATCATCGCCGCGATACTGTATGCCGGCTTGCGCCGCAGCACACGAACGGCGAAACGCACATCCTGAATCAGCATCTCCAACATGGGCAGCCCTCTCCTTTCGCGATAGTCCTCTTTGGCAAGACAGATGTTCCCGAACTCACGGATTGCCATTCTGCGCGCTTCGCCGGGCGAGATTCCACGCTCGACGAGGCCCTCGGCGATCAGCGCGACATGCGCCTCGATCTCGCGGTCCAAATCGCGATCGAGCCTGCCCGCAAACACAAATCCCCGGATCCGCGACCACAGCATGCGCATCGCGCTACTCCACTGCTTCCATCAGCCGTCCAATGGCGCCTTTCACGCGCTCCCAGTTCTCTGACTCCACAGCGAGCTGCTTCCTGCCCGCCCGCGTCAGCTCGAAGAACTTTGCCTCGCGGCCCGTGTCCGTGGTGCCCCAGTAGGACTTGATCCAGCCGCGCTGCTCCAAACGCAGAAGCGCGGGGTAGAGAGAGCCTTGATTGACCTGCAGCACATCTTCCGAGATCTGCCGGATGCGCGTGGCGATGCCGTAGCCGTGTTTCGGCCCAAGCGAGAGTACCCGCAACACAATCAAGTCGAGGGTGCCCTGGAGCAGATCCGCTTTCGATCCCATATGTCGGCAGTCTACAGGTAAATATGTAGATCGTCAACAGGTAAGCAGCGTGTTTCAGAGGGAGTTTACAAGCGTGGCCCTGAGGGGCTGGTTTGATACGATAAAGCAAGGCTTGTCCCTAGCCTGCGTTTCCACAAACATGTACCGACCCGTTCCGAAAGTACCCGATTTCCCTGTTCTCGAACGCGAGATTCTCCGCTTCTGGCAGGACCAGCGCGTCTTTGACAAACTGCGCGCCAAGAACGCCGGAGGGCCGCACTGGTCGTTCCTCGACGGGCCCATCACCGCGAACAATCCCATGGGTGTGCATCATGCCTGGGGACGGTCCTTGAAGGACATGTATCAGCGCTATCACGCCATGAACGGCCACGACCTACGCTATCAGAACGGCTTCGATTGCCAGGGCCTGTGGGTGGAAGTGGAAGTGGAGAAGAGCCTCAACCTCGGCACCAAACGCGACATTCGCGATTACGGCATCGAGAAGTTTGTGCGTGCCTGCAAAGAGCGCGTATTGACCTACGCCGCGCGGCAGACGGATCAGTCCATCCGGCTCGGCTACTGGTGCGATTGGGACGATTCGAAGGTGCTGTTGGAACTTCGCGACGCGCTTGCCGATGGTGACCGCGAGGTCACCGTAACGCAGCCCAGCGGGCTTCAGGAAACGGCGCGGGCGAGCGAGATCGTGCGCAAGCTTGGCTCCGCCGAATATGGCGGAAGCTACTTCACCTTCTCCGACGAAAACAACTACACCATCTGGTCGTTCCTGAAAAAGTGCTACACGGAGGGCTTCCTCTATCGCGGTCACGATGTGATGCCGTGGTGTGGCCGCTGCGGCACGGGCCTCTCACAGATGGAAGTGGCTGAAGGGCGCAAGATCACCACGCATACCTCCGTGTTCGTGCGTTTTCCGATTCATGGCCAGGAGCGAACCGCTCTGCTCGTATGGACCACCACGCCCTGGACGTTGACCTCGAATGTCGCGGTCGCTGTGAATCCGTCGATGACGTATCTCAAGGTCAAGCATGGCGAGTGGTGCTACTACGTCGGCAAGACGAACTTCGAGCGGGACCGCGTGCAGAATCTTCAGGTGGAAGGCAAGCAGGAGTCGCACAAGCTGCCCTCGATCCGCACCATCCTGAAGGGCACCGGCCCGGTGGAGGTATTGGAAGAACTCCAGGGCAGCGCGATCGTTGGGCTGACCTACGACGGTCCGTTCGACGATCTGCCGGCGCAGACCACCGCTGGCGGCGTGTTTCCGTATGGCGAAACGGGTTTTGGCAAGACTTCGCGCGAATCGCATCGCGTGCTGCCGTGGGACATGGTGAGCGATGCCGAAGGCACGGGCCTGGTCCACATTGCGCCCGGTTGCGGCGCGGAGGATCAGGAACTCGGCAAGCATCACGACCTGCCTGCGATCGCGCCGCTCGATGACTCATCGTGCTTCCTCGACGCCTTCGGGCAGTTCACTGGCGCCAATGCCAACAGTGTGGCCGATGATGTGGTGGCTGCGTTGAAGCAGAAGGGTCTGCTGGTGGCGAAGGAGCGCTATCCGCACGTCTACCCGCATTGCTGGCGCTGCAAGGAAGAACTGGTGTTCCGGCCCGTGGATGAATGGTTCATCCGCATGGACTGGCGCGACCGGATTCAGAATGCAGTGCCCGGAGTGAAGTGGATCCCGGCCGAAGGCGAGGCTCGTGAACTCGACTGGCTGCGCAACATGGGCGATTGGATGATCTCCAAGAAACGCTTCTGGGGCCTCGCGCTGCCGATTTGGGTTTGTGAGCAATGCGAGGACTTCACGGTGATCGGAAGCCGTGGCGAACTTGCGGAGCGCTGCATCGAAGGGTGGGACGTGTTCGATGGCAACTCGCCGCACCGTCCTCACGTCGACGCGATCAAGATCCGCTGCGAGCGTTGTGGCGGCACGGCGTCTCGTGTGGAGGATGTCGGCAATCCGTGGCTCGATGCGGGAATCGTGTCGTTCAGCACACTGCGCTATTCCTCCGATCGCGAGTATTGGAACAAGTGGTTTCCCGCGGACCTGGTGCTGGAAAGCTTTCCTGGTCAGTTCCGCAACTGGTTCTATTCGTTGCTGGCGATGAGCGCCATGTTGGATGGACGTGCGCCGTTCAAAGCGCTGCTGGGACATGCGCTGGTGCGCGATGCGCGCGGTGAGGAGATGCATAAATCGAAGGGCAACTCGATCGCCTTCGATGAGGCGGCCGAAGTGTTGGGCGCCGAGGTGATGCGCTATCTTTATGCGGAACAGAAGACCGCGCAGCATCTCAACTTCCCCGACCTTCACCCCACCGGCAGCGTCGCGCAGACCATTGATGGCGAAGCCCGGCGCAAGCTGCTGACGTTCTGGAATTGCTACAGCTTCTTCGTCATGTACGCGACGGCCGATGGTTGGACGCCGGGCGGTGAGCAGATCGCGATCACCCACGAGCTCGACCGTTGGGTGCTGAGCCGGTTGCAGCGCCTGATCGCGGCGGCGCACCAGGCATTCCAGAGCTTCGAGCACTACCGCATTATCGAGGCCTTTCAGGAGTTCGATGAAGAGTTCTCGAACTGGTATCTTCGCCGCAGCCGGCGCCGCTTCTGGAAAGGCGAGCGCGATGCGTATCAGACGCTCTATCACGTGCTGGTGACCGTGACGAAGTTGATGGCGCCCGTGCTGCCGTTCCTCACCGAGGAGATCTATCAGAACCTTGTCCGTTCCGTCGATTCGACTGCGCCCGAGTCCGTGCATCTGACGGATTATCCGCAAGTGGATGCGTCACGCGTGGATGAGAAACTGGAGCGCAATATCGACGCGGTGATCCGCCTGAAGAACCTCGCGTTGAATCTCCGCACGCAGAGCAAGGTCAAGATCCGCCAACCCCTGAGTACGCTGTACGTTCGACCCAAGGATGCCGCCGATCGTGAGGTGTTGCTGAATGCGGACTATGCCTCGCAGATCTCCGAGGAGGCGAATCTAAAGCAGGTCGCTGTGATCGACGATGAGACCGCGATAGTGACGGTGCGTTTGAAAGCCGATGCGAAGAAGATCGGTCCGCGGGCGGGAAAGCACTTGAAGGCGATCGGCGCGGCGCTGGAGCAGGTGGATCAGAAGACCGCCGCGAAAGGCGGTCCAATCACGGTGACCGTGGATGGCCAGCCGTTCGGTCTTGCGGCTGATGAAGTGCTGCTCACTTATGAGGGAACGGCGAATCTGAAGTGCACCTCGGATCAAGGCACCTTCATGGCTTTGGACGTGAACCTCACGGAGGATCTGCTGCGCGAAGGTGTGGCGCGTGATTTCAACCGCCTGATGCAGGATCAGCGGAAGGCTCTGAATCTCGACATCAGCGATCGCATTGTTGTTGAGTACGCCGCGCCGCCCCGTATCGCGGAGGCGATCGGTCTGCATCGGGACTATCTGTGCAGTGAACTGCTGGCGGACCGTCTGGAGCCGCGCCCGGCGCAGGAGGGCGATACGAAGCTCTCCCTCAACGGCGAGGATATTTTCGTGTTGGTGGTGCGGGCTTCCGCCTCCTGACTTCTTCCTCTCCCCTCACACCTCCAACTCCTTCACCTCCCCCGTGAGTAACTCACGCGCCTGCATGCTTAGACGATCGAATGGGGTGGTGCGCGCTGCGCGCAGAAGCCAGCTTTCACTCCATCCGGCCGCTTGACCCTCATGGCAGTCGCCCATGCTTTCACCAACGAAGCGCCGCACGTCGTGGGGGCTGCTCGAAGGGCGCCCTCCGAAGCGGCGGCGCCAACTGACGCCGCATCGCCAAATCCGAATCCGCGGCGTCGTACGTCGTGAGTCCGCGGGCGGGCGGCTATTCCGCAAGCGCGGCCCACGGATTCAAGGGATCTGGATCGATTCGAATCGGCAAATCGCCGCCCGTTCCACGGAAATCCTTTTGCGCCGTACGGCCCGGATCACGGAATTGGTGTTTTCAAATGGCCAAACGGAAGCGACGCGCCATTCGCCAATCGTGGTGGCCATCATTCCGCAACGAGCCGAGAGAATCCGCGGCATCACGGCAGGAACCGAAACGTCCAGTACGAAATCCCGGATCAGCATCAGTCACGCCGTTGCGCCGCATCTGGCTGGACACCCGTTCACAATTCACGAATACGATCTGCCGCGCCGTGGTATTCCTTCGAGGAAACCCGGGCGGTTTGCGCAAACTGGGTCTTTTCGCGCCATGCTTCGACACCCTTGCCGATCAACTCGTCAACGGTCTGAAAACGGGCCGCCTCGGATTTCGTTCCGGATGAGCCGCTCGGTCTCGGGTTTCACGGCAATTTCCATACCCTGAACCTCGCGCAGGCGGATGCGCCCGTCAAGGCGCAATAACGTTCACTTGGCACTTTGGCGCCGCACATCTGACGGTAGCGCAAGTTTACCCCGTGCCGCGTCCCGGGACGCCTGGCTGCGCCCGAAGAGCATTGGGCCAATGCGTGGATTTGCATTGAAATTGCATGGAAAACTGATCGGGCCGCTTCGGGTGGGCCATCCGTCCAAAGATGGCATCGATGCGCTCCCCATCTCGATCCCCATCTCGATCCGGGGACAGCCGCCGCCCACGGCTACCCTTCCCGAGTGCCGAGCAGCGGGGACATCGGACAGAGGAAGGAGGCGAAGGCCGTGCGCACCCACGCTTCGGAACCTTCGGAAACCGGCTCTGGTGACTTCCGCCAATCGAGTTCCCACGGGGAATCGCTCTCCCTTCACCGGACCGTCCGATTCTCCCAGCTGAAGGCATGGAAGCGGGAGAACCCCCAATGCCAAAGGACAAAGCCACACCGGGCAGGCCCGCATCAACGGCGCCAAATCCAAAGGCCCCCTCACTGCGGAAGGCAGACAGCGCCGTGGCTTCTTCCAACGCGTCCAGCCTCGCGATGCCGTCGAATCGCAACTCGTCCTCACCATGCGCAACGCGCAGTGGAAGAACCGGCGCATGGAAACCACCCAAAGCGCCCTCCTCGATTGGGAGATTTTCCAAAAGGACCAGGAATACCCGCCTGGGCAACAGCCCGACCTCCTCGCCCGAAAGGCGTTCGGCGCCACTTCCCGCTTCAAGAACCAAACCGTCACCGAGAGCATGCTCATCCGCCACGAAGCGAACGTGCTCAATGCCTACCGCAGGCCAAACCGCACTCTTCGCCATGCGCACAAGCGCCGCTGTCCGATTGCTCACCCTCCGGCTGCTCACCCTCAGCCCGCCCGCCGGAAAACGCCGGTTTCCCGCCCCGAAGCCCTCCAGTCCGGACAGCCTGCCATCGCCGCCAGATTCCGGCGCGCCCGGCACGGAAAATCGCAGGAACGAACCAGCCGCCTCAACGGCCTCTAATGAGCCGCCCCGCGAGCGGAATCTTAGCGGAATCCGAGAGATCACCCACGGCGCGCAGCCCGGCGCCAGTGTTCCGGAAATGACCGGAAGCGAGCCGGAAAATTAGAAAAATGACATCACAACGGAATAAAAAAATCCAGGAACAGGAGAAGCCGAGTGCGCCGGTGCCCCGCTGCACCCCCCGCACGCCCGGCCAGACCCCTGGCCAGTTTGCCCGGACATCCGGTGCGCCAGTGGCCAGGAGTCTCACGCCAGGCCCCCGTTTCCCGGCGGCGTACGGCAATTCCCGCCTGCAAGCGCGAAGCTTCCCGCACTTACGGGCGACTCCGCCCCACCCATCCGGATCCGAAAAATGGCAATCTAGAGTAGGTAATTGCGAAATGGTTTAAGTTTATGATGCACTCATCCTATCCCTTAATCCGCAAAACTTCACGCAAGATTCACGCTGGCACGCTGGCACGGCTCTTGGCCGCTGGTTCCAGGGCAAACCGGCGATTGGTTGCGCTGCTGATGTTCACGGCCGCGCCATTGGCGGCTGTGAACCTGCCGAAGGAGGTAAGTTCCTCCGACTGGGACCAGATCCGGGCGGCGTATGAGAAACACCGCCATGCCGTGGTGCGGACCGGCGATGGCTGGAGTGCGCGGAATCCCGGTCAGCAATGGGTGACCCGGTTTGACGGGCGGGGATTTGAGGTGACGCCGGATGGGGGCGCCTGGAAGTGGGGTCTGGAGGTGGTGCGCTACGGCGGTAGGTTGGTGAAGGGTAAGCCGGCGGCGCGGGTGGAGGGTAACCGCATCACTTACAGCCACGATGCTGATTTGAGTGAGTGGTTTGTCAATGATGGCCGCGGGTTGGAGCACGGGTTCACGGTGAAACGGCGTCCGGCGGGGTGGAAGGGAGCGCTGGAGATCGAACTGGCGGTGCGCGGCGGGTTGATGCCTCGGGCCGATGGGCGGGGTGTCAGCTTCGGTGTGGTGCAGTACGGAGGGCTGAAGGTGTGGGATGCCGATCAGCGCGTGCTTCCGGCGAATCTGACGGTGGCCGGGGAAAGGGTACGGCTGACGGTGGAGGATGCGGGTGCGCGTTATCCGGTGACCATCGATCCGATCGCGCAGCAGGCGTATCTGAAAGCATCCAACACGGGCGCGGCTGACGATTTTGGCGTGTCTGTGGCGGTGTTCGAGGACACGCTGGTAGTGGGGGCGTCAGGGGAGGACAGCGCGTTCACTGGAGTGAACGGGAATCAGGTGGAAAACAGCGCTTTTCAAAGCGGAGCGGCTTATGTGTTTGTGCGGAGTGGTGGCGTGTGGATCCAGCAGGCGTATCTGAAGGCGTCCAACGGCGAGGGGGGGGATTATTTTGGCACTTCCGTGGCGGTGTCCCGGGATACGGTGGTGGTTGGTGCGTGGTTTGAGTCCAGCGCCGCCACCGGGGTGAACGGGAATCAGTCCAGCAACAGCGCCTACCACAGCGGGGCAGCGTATGTGTTTGTGCGGAATGGGGGCGTGTGGAGCCAGCAGGCGTATCTGAAGGCGTCCAACACAGGCGCGGGTGACTTTTTTGGCGAGTTGGTGGCGATCTCAGGGGACACGGTGGTGGTGGGGGCGCGTGCAGAGTCCAGCTTCGCCAGCGGAGTGAACGGAAATCAGTCCAACAATACCGCTCCTTGGAGCGGAGCAGCCTATGTGTTTGCGCGTAGCGGGGGCGTGTGGAGCCAGCAGGCGTATCTGAAGGCGTCCAACACGGGGGCGTATGACTCTTTTGGCACTTCCGTGGCGGTGTCGGGGGACACGGTGGTGGTGGGGGCGCCATATGAGGCCAGCGCGGCCACCGGAGTGAACGGAAATCAGTCCGACAATACCGCTGGTGGTAGCGGAGCGGCGTATGTGTTTGTGCGGAGCGGGGGCGTGTGGAGCCAGCAGGCCTATCTGAAGGCGTCTAACACTGGAGCGGGTGACCAATTTGGCGTTTCCGTGGGGATATCTGGCGACACGCTGGTGGTGGGAGCGAATGTAGAGTCCAGTGCGGCCACCGGAGTGAACGGAAATCAGTCCGACAATACCGCTGGTGGTAGCGGAGCGGCGTATGTGTTTGTGCGGAACGGGGGCGTGTGGAGCCAGCAGGCATACCTGAAGGCGTCCAACACGGGGGCGGCGGACCTTTTTGGCTGTTGCGTGGCGGTGTCCGGGGACAGGGTGGTGGTGGGGGCGATTACGGAGGACAGCGAGGCCACCGGAGGGAACGGGAATCAGGCCGACAACACCGCTACTGACAGCGGGGCGGCGTACGTGTTCGTGCGGAGCGGTGGGGTGTGGAGCCAGCAGGCGTATCTGAAGGCGTCCAACACGGGCGCGAATGACTGGTTCGGCCACACCGTAGCGATATCTGGGGACACGGTGGTGGTGGGGGCGCCCGGAGAGGACAGCGCGGCTACTGGCGTGAACGGAAATCAGGCCGACAACACGGCGTCTGGCAGCGGAGCGGCGTATGTGTTCACCGGCGTGGGCGTGCCCGTCGGGCATAAGTATGTTCCGGTGACTCCTTGCCGGCTGGTGGATACTCGACCAACCTACGCGGGTCCCAGGACCGGTGCCTTCGGCCCGCCCATGCTGACAGCCGGCGTCACGCGCACCATCGCGGTCCAATCTTCCACCACCTGCAACATCCCGGCCTCAGCTCAAGTCTACGTGCTAAACGTTACCGCAGACACGATCGAGAACCAGACAGGCCCCGTCGACTATGTCACTCTTTGGCCCGCCGGCGGGTCGCGGCCCGAATTTATGACCCTCCGCACGACTACCGGTGGTTACATCGCCAATTCCGCGATCGTCGAGGCCGGCGACGGCGGTGCGATCAACGCATATTCGAGTAACAACACAAACTTGATCATCGATATCACCGGTTACTTTACCTCGGATCCTGGGACGCCGGGTTACTTGTATTACCCCGTGAATCCGTGCCGTGCGGTCGATACCAGAGGCCCTATTTACAGTTCGCTGCCCCCGCCTTACGGGAATCAGCGGATGCAGGCGGCGGAAAACCGCACGTTCCGTCTGCCGGGATCGCCCGGGTGTCAGTTGCCCGCCGCGCCGGCATACTCGATGCAGTTGACATTGGCGTGTTAGCGCCGGTTTAAAACGGAGCCATTCTTGCCGGGATTTCGGAGCCAGTGGCTCTATTTTCCAAGCGCAGGCGC
>JAEUQE010000216.1 GCA_016789785.1 Bryobacterales bacterium | reverse complement strand
CGAAGAAGGAATCGCGGCCCACTGGAAGTACAAGGAAGGCCGGCGCGGGCATGCCGACGATGATCAGCGGATCGCGTGGCTACGGCACCTGGTGGAGTGGCAGCAGGAAGTCGGCGACCCGAGCCAGTTCATCTCGAACCTGAAGGTCGAGTTGTACTCCGAAGAGGTTTATTGCTTCACGCCAAAGGGCAAGGTGATCGTGCTTCCGCGCGATGCGTCGCCGGTTGACTTCGCCTATGCGATTCACTCCGATGTCGGCAATCAATGTGTCGGCGCGAAGGTGAATGGCCGCATCGTGCCGCTACGGTCGAGCCTGAAGAACGGCGATGTGGTGGAGATCCTCGCCCAGCAGGGCCATGAGCCGAGCAAGGACTGGCTTGCCTTCGTCAAGACGTCGCGCGCACGGAACAAGATTCGCCACGCGGTACAAGCGACCGAGCGCATCAAGGCGATTGAAATCGGCCAGAAATATCTGGAGAAGGAAGCCCGCCGGCTGGGCGTGCAGATGGGTCGCATCGCGTCGTCGGTCCTGCAGCAGGTAGCCGGCGAGTATGGCATGAGCAAGGCGGAAGATCTATACGCCGCGCTCGGATTTGGCCGCTTCTCGCCGCGCCATGTGCTGCACAAAGTGGCGCCGGACATCGTCTCGGAAACCGACCAGACCAAGCAGGTATCCGCCACACCGTCGACGCAGCCTGCCACCGTGCCCCCAGGCACCGATCTGGTGGTGAAGGTGAAAGGCATCGACGACGTCCTGGTGTACCGCGCCAAGTGCTGCAACCCGATCCGCGGAGAGCCCATCGTTGGCTACATCACGCGCGGCAAGGGAATCGCCGTTCACTCGACGAATTGCAAGAACGTGACGAGCTTTGTCTACGAGGCCGAACGCAAGATCGATGTCGAGTGGGGACGCGCGGCCGGCGTGGCGGACCCCTTCCAGGTGAAGCTGATGGTCTACACCGCCGATCGTCCCGGCATGCTGCACGAAGTGACCAGCGTCTTCTACAACGAAGGCTCGAACATCCGCACCATTGAGGCCAAGCCCGATGACCGCCGGAAAGATGACAGCGCCATCATCGACCTGATGGTGGAAGTAAAGGACAAGAAACAGTTGGAAAAAGTCCTCGTGGCGATTCGCCGCATCCCTGGAGTGAGAGACGTAGAACGTATTCAATGAGCACGGCAACCATTCACGATCCGGAACACATCGCGATTTCCAAATCGAAGGGCGTCAAGATCGATTGGCAGGACGGCCACCATAGCGAGTACAGTTGCGCCTATTTGCGGGACGAGTGTCCGTGTGCAACATGCACGGGAGCGCACGGCACCGAACCCCAGAAGTCCGATTACTCGCAACCACCCGCCAACCCGTTTCAGATGTACAAGCCAGCGATCAAGATGCTGGATGTGGAGCCCGTGGGCAACTACGCGATCCGCATTCGATGGAACGACGGACACAACACAGGCATCTATTCGTTCGAGCATCTGCGCCGCATCTGCCCTTGCGAGGTCTGCAAGGCCGAGGTGGAAAGGAAGGTTCAGTGAATATCCCCGCATTGGTTTTGCTAGCGCTGCTGGCGCCGGCGGCTTCGTCGCTGCGCGCCGATGCGTTGAGTGTGGGCGTGCGAGGCGGCTTGCCCTTTGGCGACGCTTTCGATGCGGCGGAATCGGGACGCCTGAAGCTCACTGGCCGCAACCGGTTTCTCATCGGGCCAACGCTGGAGTTGCGCCTGCCAGCCGGATTGGGTGTCTCGTTCGACGTCCTCTACCGGCGCTACCGTTTCGAGACGCAGACCGAGGGTCAGACCACCACGTCCGGCGGCGGACAGTGGGAGTTCCCTCTGATGCTGCGCTACCGGTTCCCGGGCATCCTCGTGCGTCCGTTCGTGGGCGCCGGGCCCACGCTGCAGCGGCTGACGGGAGTGACTTCCATCCGCAATAACACCGTCGGGCTGGCCATGGGCGCCGGACTTGACATTAAGGTGCCATTTGGCCACATTACGCCGGAATTACGCTACAGCCGCCGGTTTCAGGACACCAACGCGAGTTTCCTGAGTAATGTACTCAAAGCGAACAACAACCAGTTCGATTTCGTGGTTGGAGTTACCTTCTGAGCGCGCCAACGGCGCGGCTTTCGTCTGCTGGCTAACCAATACTCTTCATTCACGGCTCCCAGGTAACGCAGCCTTCAGGCTGCCGCCTCGGTAGAGTCGAGAAAGGGCGCGGGTGCTGACCATCACGGCCGCCGGAGTGCCTCACTAGCCGAACCGTGAGCCGGATTCCAGCCCCCGCCACGTACCCAGCGCGCGGATTTCCCGCACTGGGCTTTCCTGCTTGCTTCATGTCAACGTTTGTGTGACCTATCATGCTGGATCGGCTTTCAGCGCCACCTCCGGCCGTCGAACCCGATAGTCCTTGAACAGTCCGAGTTCGTTCGCCTATTCCACCGCTTCCAGCCGAAGCCCTTGCGCTTGCGGGCACGCATCAAATGCCGCCGGAACTTCTTTTCGACCCAGTCTTTGACGAACGAAAAGCACCGGCTCGAATGTCCCACCGCAAAGTAGTTCACCCACCCTCGAAGAATCGGGTTGATCAGTTCGCCCACCCGCTCCACCGGTTGGCTGGTGAACCGCCGACCGGCGTCGGAGATGGGAAAGGTCGTAAAAAAGCCGGCTGCCACAGCCCAGCAGTTCGCGATGGACTTCAACTACCGTCCCAATGCGCCCGGGACGCGGCCCCTGCCGCTGAATACGCCGGACGAGCCGAAGCCCATTTACACCGGGACGCTGGAAGGAGAAGTGGGCATCTATGGGTGCGGTTCGTGGTGCCACCAGTTCCCAAAAGAACGATGCCTTGTGGGTCATTCGAGAACATCGACGGGCTGCCGAGAGAGAACGTAATCTGTTCGAACCTGACTTTCAGTATTGGTGGGCGGTTTTCGTTCGACGGAGCGGGGATCTGTGTGGACACTGGGGAGGAGCAAAGCCAATGAGGCATGTGAAAATCTTGGGTCTGTTTCTGGCAGGCGGTCTCCTTTACGCGCCGCAGTGTGCCGGCCAAGGCTCGCAAGCGCCGGCCAGCCCGGACGAGATGAAGTACCTTCGCTTCGTGCTGATGCAACTTGGAGCAATCGACGGCCATCCCAACTCGCGACAGGCATGCGAGTATAACCTGGTCCGTCAATTCGCATTGAGCGACGCGGAGGTTGCTGCGCTTCGGGCCGCTGGGCAGGAACTGCAAGTGTTGCTGGTGCAACTGCGGCAGTCGGTGCGTGCCATTCCTCAAGGGCGAGCGGCGCTTTCCGCGGCGGACAAGGCCACCTTGCGAGCACTTACCGCCCAACGGATCAAAAAGTGGAGGCGTTGAGCAACCGGCTCCTGAATCACGTGCGTCCACAGACTTGCAGCCAGGCTCAGGCAGCCGGGCAAGGTGCTCGCCAACCGCGGGAAGCCGGAGACGGAGGGTCCTCGATAGAAGTACACCCACGGTGGATGCGCAGGAGCGGAGGGACGATCTCTGGTGTTTGGGCACCGCAACGCCCTGCGTGACGACGTCGCTGGTGGAGATAGCGGCATATGTGGACACAGACAAAGTACACGCCAGTGCGGTTTGCGTGGCGGCTGCCGATTGTGACAATGCCTTCTGACACGGCCTCGCTTGACAGGAACTCCGGCGACAGCGCTATGGGCGTTGTTGAGTTGGCGGTTCATTCGTTCTCGTGAATAGCAAAGTCCACCGTTGCCGCCTGCTCCCCAGTTGTAACCACTACGCGTGTAACCGCTACGCGCCGCCTTCTTGGCTCGGAACAAGAAACCCGCCTCGCTGGAAAACAGTTGCAACCCTCCAGCGCGTTCCTTCGTTAAAGTAAGAAAGGGTCCGAAGTGTAGAGTCTTTTGCGCAGGAGGACATCCCGATGCTGCTTGCCGCACTGCTCGCTTTGATGCCGCCCGTACTGGCATCCACACCCTGTGAACCGTCCGCAGCCGTTCGCGAGGACCTCGCCAGGCTTGATCTGCCCGATCTAGTGGGCCAGGCGCGGCGGGATCGAACAGAGGAAATTCTTGAGGAGTTACTCGCCAAGTATCCTCGGGATTATTTCGTCCTTCAGCGCTATGAACGCCATCACCATACCGCGAAGAAGCCGCAGCGCGAAGCCATGCTCGCCCGTATCCATTCACTCGCGGCGGCGCATCCTGACGACTCTGGCATCGCCGTCGTACAGGCGCGAACACTCATCGACTATGACACCAGGAAGGCGATGAGCCTCTTGGAGAGGCAGACGCACCCTTCGGCTCACCTCGCCCTTCTCGAAACTTACACATGGGGTAAGTTCGCCAGCCGCAACGAGGCGCGCAAGCAACTCGACACTTACTTCGGCAAATGCCCTGATTCCCTCGAGAGCCAGGCTCTGGGCGCCCTGCGCCAGTTCGGTACGCCGGAAAGCGCGAGGCCGCAGGTGGTCAGATTGCGGAAACAGTTGGAAGCGGACAGGGCAGTGGTACGCGCCGGCGCTTGGGAGACGCTTTGGAATCTGGAGTTCAAGGTGACTCCGGTTCCCGAACACGCGGCGCTGCGCAAGCGGATCACCGCGGATGCCGCTGCACTGGAGGCGATCGGCCTGCCCGCCAATCTTGACCGCCTGACAGCGCTGCTCGAAGGATACAAACAGGCAAATGACCCACAGGGTATCCAGCGCATCCAGGACCGCCTGATTGCGGGTTTCCCTCGCAGTTGGCAGGCGAAGTCCGCAATTCGCGAACGGTTCCAGAAGGCGCATCCATACCCCACCCCCTCAGATCCCGAAGAGAAGCGCCAGGCATTCCTGCGCACACAACTCGCGCATGCCGAAGACCAACTGAAACGTTGGCCGCAAGAGTTTGAGTACCGCATGAACCGCTTCAACGCGCTCTCCGAACTCAACGACGCCAACCCGCAACAAGTGGCCGAGGCGGGAAGAGCCATGCTGGAGGCGCTGCGGGCAGGCGCCGATTGGTTCTCCACGCCGCCCTTCGAATGGCGCGTGGCAAAGGCTTTCCTCAAACACAAGGTGGCCATTGCCGAAGTCCCCGCCATGGTGGACGATGGATGGAAAGCTCTCAAGCCGAGACAGGAGTTCCGCAGTGACCGCGAGGACGATGACCTCCGGGACAGAGAAGCCTCCACCGACATTTTTCTCAAGGCTGAGGCGGCGCGGATCCTGATTGACGCCGCCAGGGAGCTGGGCGAACCGGAAGTCGCGCGAAAAGCCGCGCTGGAGTTATCCGCGATCAAACCGCGCAAGGAAACCGAGAAAGCCAACACCTTGCCCGTATTGGCCAAGTTTGCCGAACTGGAAAACCGGAGGCTCGACGCCCTCTTAATGTATCGCGCCGCTATGGCTGCCAGAACGTCGGCGCCGAAGGGTAAGGATGAGTTGGCCGAGAACGTGGCGCGGCTGTTCAAGGACCTCGGCGGCACGGGCGCCGGCAGGGAATTCTGGGATAACCTCGGAACCACAAATGCGGCGCTACCCGACGGCCGTTGGGAGACGCCCAAGAAGGATATGCCTCCGTGGGAGTTGAGCGATCTTTCCGGAAAAACATGGAAACTCAAGTCGCTGGAGGGCAAGACGCTGTTGATCAACGTCTGGGCCACATGGTGCGGGCCGTGCCGCCTGGAGCATCCTTACCTTGAGCGTTTGTATCAGAAACTCAAGGACCGCCCCGGCCTGGTTGTACTGTCGCTGAACATCGACGCCGAGATCGGCATGGTGCAGCCCTACCTGGATGAGAATAAGTACACCTTTCCCGTGCTGCTCGCCAAGAGCTATGTCGATGAGTTACTACCGTCGATCAGCATCCCCCGGAACTGGATCGTGGATAGCAGCGGGAAATGGCGCGCGGAGCAGATCGGCTTCGGCCACGATGACAATTGGGAGCAGTCCATGATCGATCGCATGGAAAAGACGAAACCGGAGTGATATCCAGACGGACAGCTTACTTCGCCGCCGCCTCCACCGAGAGATACCACGGGAACCGCTGGGAGTTCCGGAATAACTGGCCGAATAACTTCAGCCGGTCGGTCACCTCCGCCGCTTCCGTCTGCCGCTGAAAACTCTCCAGCGCCACCTCCCAGTATTTCTGCTCCCCGCTCGTCTCGGCGATGTAAGCAAGTCCCGGCGTCAGCATCACCGAGTGCACCGGCGCATTGAGAAACATCCGGCGCTGCGCATCCCATTCTTTCGGATTCGCGAACACCCAGTCCGCCGCACGCCGGAGATACGCCGGCATTTCGGTACGCCCATAGGTCCATGACGCCTGTGCCATTGCCTCCAGCGCAATGCCATACATCCACGATTGATGGCTGTAGCCGCCCAGGAACTGCGGTTCCCAACGCACGCCGCACTTCATCGCGCGCAGTTTCTCGACATTTCCTTCCTGCCATGTCTGCACGCAGTCCACAATCCAGTTCGCCCGGTCGAGATACTTACGGTCGCCGAACACCTCATACGCTTTCATCATCGCGAACAACCCGTGCCCAATCGAACGGGTATTGCTTTGAATGTCCAGCCCGTGATTCCCTACCCCGAAATCGGCGGACAGCCTCGCCACATCACGCGACCAAAGATCACCCGTCAGCAGATACCGGTCAAACAGGCTTTCGTTCTTGTAGAACGCCCAACTGGCGGACGCGGTGAACTCTCCGTTCGAGTACCGCACCCAGTGGTTCAAGCCAGGACCGGTACGCGGAGCGCCGTGCAGCGTGGGCTGGACATCCTGGTGCGAAATATCAACGTCTGCCAGGTGCGCCGACGCCTCCACGGCCATCCGCAACGACGCCAAATCTCCCGTCCGGAAGAAATGCAGGAATAATGCGTGTGGAAAGTCGTAGTATTCCGTTTCCCAATGGACACCATAATCCGGACGCCCGCCGGCAGTGATGATCTTATGGACAGCGTCGCCGAAGTTCATCATTCCGTATTCATCGAACGTCCGCCCTTCAAACTGGTAGCCGCGATTGCGCTTCGCCAGAACGGCGTCGCGAGAGGAGGTCAGCCACCGGTCATAACGCTCGACGAGCGGCCAGTATTGCGGCAGAATCGCCTCCGGAGAAGACTCCACCAGCCTCCCGAACGCCTTCGTATCACGCGTGTACCACTTCGGAGGAGCGACGGCGTACAGCGGGTCGTCCAGTTGTGCCGAAAGATCCTCGCCCGCAAAGGACAGGATCATCTCGTGCGTTTTCGCCACGCCCATGTAGATGTTTTGCGGGCGTGCCGTCTCGGGGAATAACTCAAGCCGGACGGAGCCGTCCTGCCGCACCTCAAAAGCCTTCGGATACAGTTGCCAGAACCAGCGCAGCCCGAAACCGATCCCACCCGCCTCAAACCACCCGCGCCGGCGAGGCTCCGCAGCAAGTTGCTCGGTCCGGCGGGGACTGGCGGTTTTCTCCAGTTTCGCCTCCATGCGCAAACCATCCAGCCGCACGAAATCACTCATACTCTTACCCTGGCGATTGACAAAACTGTAAGTCACCCGGACATGGGACTTGCCTGCGTAAGCCGTTAGCCGCACCACATAGTCAAGCGCTTTGTCCTTACCATTCACCCAGCCGTGCGACCCTGTGCGCTTCAACACCACCTTCATCGGCGTTTGTTCTTCCACTACTAACTCGGACGCTCCCTGGCTGAGTTTGTAAATGCGCTCATCGGATCGCAGCAGGAAGTCTGCATTGCGCAATCCCGGCCCATCCAGCAGGTGGCCTTGCCGGTGCACGGTAAACCTCAGCGGACCGGTAGACACTCCGACATCGTCGCCGTTGCGAGTCACTTCCAGCTTTCCCGCGGGTGCCGGAGCGTCGGCGCCTTCGGCGCGCAGATGGTAGACAGCTTTGCCGCCGAAAGGCACGGTCGCCAGAAAATCACAGTGCACCCATTGAATGGAAGCGATCTGCGATCCTACGTCGTTCCACCAGCGGTTCACCACTTGAAACCCGGCAGCCACGGGCTTGCCATCGGGTCCATGCAGTCTGAGCCTTGACACATCGGACAAGGTGCCCTTCGGCAGCGGAACACCAAAAGTCACTGGCTCGGCCACCCGAGCCACTCCGGCAGTCTCCTGGACCGTAAGCGGCACATCGAGTGCGGCCATCATCAGCAAGGCGAGGGGCGGCATAGGGGCATCATACACCCGGCCCGCGTGCCGTACGGGGTCACCCGTCTACGACCATCGGATCTGCTCTGTCGCCCTCAACGGCCGCATCGGCGCCTCCTCCAGGTGACGCAGCGGATCGGCATCTGTAAGTACGCCGAACGACAGGCCGGTGAGCGTCTCGATCTCCTTCAGACTTACCTGGTACGTCTCGTACCGCCCGTAGACGAATTCCTGGCCCGGAAGGAAGCTCCGTTGCGACATCTTATACCCAGTCGCAGTAAGTTCCTTCGTTTCGTCATGGCGAAACGCGATGACTTTCCAGAACTCGACGGGCACCTGAACGCCGAAATAATCCGGATCATCCTGGCGGAACACAGGTCCGGTGTACACACTGATCCGCATGCCGTCTTCCACCGCGTTGTCGAGAGCGTACTCCTCAAGGCGTAGCCAGATGCCACCGTTGAACGGCTGGATCTGCGGGCAGGCGTTGGTGACATGAAAGGTATCGCTGTTGGCGCGGGTGGCCACAGGCCGGGTTCCCCAGTTGGGATCTTCCCGCCGCGTCATATGTCCCCGGCTGAACTTACCCTCGTGCTCGTGGCCATAACACTCACCCTTGATCTGTAGCGCCTGCGGGATCCGGGAATCGAACTTCCAGCCGCCCCCTCTGGGGATTTTCAGTGCCTCCAATCCATTGATGTTCACAGCCGAGTAAATGCACATGCGCCGGTCCTGATTCATTACTACCGAGAAATTCGTGTACTTCAATACGGAGGTACTGCTGCCCGATGCCGGGTCGGTGAAAGTAAGCACCACATCCTCGATCCCATCAGTGGAGGGCAACGGCGTGGGCAGTCCCGATCCAAGGAACGTTTCCGAGAATCCTGTCCGGTTGCTGTAGGAAGACGGCGCTTCTTCCGCGCCCTCCGGTTCGGCGGCTGCCGGCTTGGGCGGCGGTAGAGGTTTGCCATGCTCCGCGGTAATACCGTACTTCGCCGCGTAATCCAGTAACCGTGCCGGCTTCACGGCATAGTTCGCGCGGCGGAAGTCGCCCTTAAAGTGCATCCCGATCGCATGGCCGGACTCCAGATCCACCATCACCGACCCCGAGTTCCCACCCAGTGTGGTCGCGTCGTGGAGTAAGTACCATGCCGCTTCGTCGGATAGCATGATCTCGCCAGGAGAAAGTCGTTTCACATCATAGATGGTGCCGAAGATCTCTTTCGCCGCTTCCAGCCCGCCGAGCCCGTACCGCGGATCGTAAGCTGGATAACCCACCAGCGCGAAGGGCTGCGCGGCTTCCGGGTCTTTGCCCGACACAGGGATGGGCGAGGGAAGGTCCGAACTGGTGGCTAACTTCAGAAAGGCGATGTCGGGCAGGCTGCGATCGGAGTCTTCCATAAACAGGACTTTCTCCACGCGAATTTCGCGCTCCTCTTCGCCAAGATACTCTTCCAGAAAGTCGACGCGCGTCCGGTACGGCCTGCCCTGAAAGTTGAGTAGGAACTTCGCTTCGCCGCCGGCACGGCGCGCGAAGATTTCGGCAACGTGGCGATTGGTGGCCACCACGCCGGGCGCAATGAGCCACGCGGTACCGGAATTGAACGTGCCTGCACCGTCATCCACCTCCACCCTCCCAATCGAGGGCAGCCGGGCCTCGATCAACGCACGCGACGCAAACAGACGCTCCGCCCACATTCCGCTGCGAGGCATCTCAAACGTGTTGTTTCGCACCAGCAGCGCGGGCCGGCCTTGGAGCAGGACAACTGCCTCCTCATGCCCGGGGAGTGCCATTTCCGGAGCGGCGGGCGCCTCGGCCGTCGCCGGAAACCCAAACGCGAACGACGTTGGCTTGTTCAGGTTCCGCGCGGTTTCTTCCGAAACGATGCGGCTGTTTCGGACCTCGCGGCGGAATGTCTGGTTGCGGAGTAAGTGGTTGAGCCTGTCCATGGGAGTAGATAGCTCCCAACCGTATCAGATACGGAAATGTCGGTCAACCGTAGCCGAAAAAGTGTTTGACATTTTTGGCTGGCCATCAGCTTTCCGCGGTCGGCTCTCAGCTTTCGGATCAGTTCAGCTAAGGGCTACGAGCGTTACAGCCGCAGACCACCATCGGCGGAAATGATTTGTCCGGTAACCCATGCGGCATCGTCCGAAGCCAGGAATGCAGCCACCGCCGCGATGTCCCTCGGCTTGCCGGTGCGGCCCAGCGCGGTCTTTGCCACCACCGATTCCTTGAAGGCCTCGAAGTTCGGGATACCATGTGCGCCCTCGGTCTCGACAAAGCCTGGCGCAATCGCGTTCACGAGGATCTTTCTCGGGGCCAGTTCCTGGGCAAATCCCTTTGTAAGGTTGTCGACGGCCGCTTTGGTGGAACTGTACACCGAACCCGCCGGCACCGGAGACTGGGCGACCACCGAACTGAGGTTGATGATGGCGCCGCCGCGATCCCCAAAAGCCTTCACGGCTTCGCGGGTTGCGAGCACCAGCGTACGCACATTCAACGTGAAGTGCTTGTCGATATGTTCCGCGCTGATGAACTCGACAGGAGCGAACTCGTAGATGCCTGCGTTGTTCACCAGAATGTCCAGTGGGCCGAGCTCGCGCGCGGCCTCCTCAAACAGGTGAACAATGGCCGGTTCCTCGCGCAAATCGGCTCCGAGCGCCACCGCCTTCCCGCCCGCCGCCTGAATGCGGCTGACCACGGCGGCCGCCTCCGCCTTGCCGCGCGAGTAGTTCACCGCCACCGCGGCGCCTTCCTGCGCCAGCCGTTCGGCAATCGCCGCGCCAATACCCTTGGATCCGCCCGTCACCAGGGCAACCTTCCCCTTGAGCTTCATCGTTGTGCCTCTCTCTTCATTTCGACAGTTCGATACATGTCTAAATGATGTGACGGAGTCCGTGCGGATTCAGGGAAGATGCTTTTTCTGTGGACGTGGCAGGCGGACGTCAATCCCGGCGCGGGATCCGGAGTTCCAACTCCGTAAGGTAGCCGCGCCAGACATCGCGGCGCAGGGTGTGGATCATGAACTTCGCTTCCCGCCGTGCGTCGATGAGGCCAGCGGACACGAGTTCCTTCAGGTGATGGGACGTTGTGGCCGGCGTAACCGAGCAGTGCTCGGCCAGATCCATGCATGCGATCTGATCCACGGCGGCGATGCGTTCCAGCATGGCGAACCGCGTGGGATCCGCAAGCGCCTTGGAAATCCGCTCGAACTGCGACGTATCCATGCGCTGTTTTGTCCTGGAGGCAGTTCTTGCCGGGTTGGCTGGCCGCTTCGAGGCACCATGCTTTCTGGTCATGTGCTTGCCACAAGCTTATCGCGAATGAATGCGGTCGAACACGGCCCCTTTCCATTGCCGGCGATCGGGCGTAGTATGGCCGCAGGAGGTGCCTATGAAGCTCACCAGCGACATCGCCACCCATCCGCCTGTCCTCAACGAAAGGGAATGGGAACTGGTTGCTGAACTGCTGGAGCGCGAACTCGCGGAACTGCCCGCGGAAGTGCGCCGCACGCGATCCTCGACACTGCACGACGAACTCTCTGAACGCCTCAGCATGGTGCGTTCGCTGCTTCACCGCATCGAAGAATCCTGACCTCGCGAGGCGTTCCGTCTTCCGCGCGGTCCGCCGCCGGCAGGCTCGTTATACACTGATAGCCGGGCGCAGACCAACAACGCCATGCGCCCTCACCCGTACTATGCAACGCATCTGGATTGGACTCCTCATGGCAGCCGCCTGCTTTCCCGCTCAGTTCGAGGAAGATCTCGCCTTCCTGAAGAAACACGCCAAGGTGCTCGTGCTCTCCGAGCCGCGGGGGCGGGCTCGCGTCGTGGTGGTCCCGGCGTGGCAGGGCCGCGTGATGACCAGCACCGACGGCGCATCCGGCGACCCCAGTTACGGCTGGCTCAACCGTGATCTGATCGCTTCGGGCAAAGTGCTGAAGCATTTCAATCCGCTTGGTGGCGAGGACCGCTTCTGGATGGGACCGGAAGGCGGCCAGTTCTCGATTTTCTTCGCAAAGGGCGATCCGTTCGAGCTTGCCCACTGGCAGACGCCCTTGCCGATCGATACCGAGCCGTTCGACTTAGTAAGTCAGTCCCCGGACCGCGCTGCTCTCCGCCGCCGCTTCCCGCTGGTGAATTACAGCGGCACGCGGTTCGATGTTCAAGTGGACCGCGTCATTCGCGTGGTGCCGTCCGCCGAGATCTGGAAGCTGCTCGGAGTAAGTGCGGCGGCGAACGTAACTGCCGCGGGATTCGAATCGGTGAACCGGACCACCAATACGGGCCAAGCCGCGTGGGAGGAGAAGACCGGATTGCTTTCCATCTGGGTTCTCGGCATGTTCAACGCTACGCCCGATACAACGGTGGTGGTGCCGATCCGGGAGGGCGCGGAGGCGAAACTCGGGCCTCGTGTCAACTCGGACTATTTCGGCAAAGTTCCCGCGGAGCGCCTAGTGGCCCAGGAGCGCGCGGTTTTCTTCAAAGCGGACGGGCGGTATCGCAGTAAGATCGGCGCCGGGCCTGGCCGGGCAAAGCCGCTTCTGGGCAGCTATGACGCGAGCGCGGGCGTGCTGACCATCGTGCAGTACACACTTCCCACCGGCGCCACGCGCTATGTCAATTCGCAATGGAAGATACAGGATCAACCTTACGCCGGGGACGTGATCAATAGTTACTCCGATGATGGAAAGATGGGTAACTTCTACGAGATCGAGTCGTCGTCGCCCGCGGCCGCCCTCGCGCCAGGCAAATCGATCGAGCATGTGCACCGCACCATCCACTTGCGCGGGCCGGAAGCGGTGCTCGACCCGATCGCGCGTGCCACCCTGGGCGTCAGTCTCAGCCAGATCAAGAGTGCGCTTCCGAAGTAAGTGGCTACCCCGGCCCGTGTACGCCGATCGGACGGCGCGGATCGATGAACAGCCAGCAGAACGCGCCCAACAGAAACAGCACCCCGGTCAGATACAGCGGGTAATTCCAGTCCGACCAGTTCTGCACCACGTAGCCGAGAATCACGGGGCTCAGCATTCCACCGATCTGGCCGGCGGTATTCATGACGCCGCCCACCACGCCGGCGTTCGCGCCTGAAATATCGAGCACTGTGCCCCAGGCCGCGCCAAGACAGAAACTCGCCCAACCCGCCGCAAGTGCGAGTAACAAAGCAGCCGTGCGAGGCTCCTCGGCCGCGGTCCCGGCCAGCATGCAGAGAGAGGCGCAGAGGTAACTCGTGATACCCACGGAGGCACGTCCCACGCGAAGACCGAAGCGGCGGCTCGCCCAATCCGCCGCGACGCCGCCGAAGATATCGGAGAGCACGCAAAACACCATGGGCAGCCCCGCGAACAGGCCGACGTTCATCGCGGAGAAGCCACGCACTCGGGCAAGATAAGTCGGCATCCAGGTGAGAAAGAAATAAAATCCATAACTCTGCGCAAAGTAAGCGGCGCATAGCAACAGAACATTGCGGTTGCTGAAGATCGCCCCCCAAGGGACGCCGTGCATGGTGTGACTTCCCGCTGGGCCGCGTCCGGATTCGATGTGATGCCGTTCCGCTTCGTTCACCTCGGCGTGCTCGGAGGGTTCATCGCGAAACCAGCGGTACCATGCGAGAGCCCACAGGAAGCCCACCGATCCGAAGATCACAAACACCCATCGCCAATGCACGAGCGTCAGCAGCCATGTCGCAACCACGGGCGTGAACGCAGCGCCAAAGTGCGCGCCCGTGAAGAAGATCCCCTGCGCCCGCCCGCGCTCGGATTGCGGAAACCAGCGCGAAAACGTGCGTGCCACATTCGGCCATGCGCCGGCTTCTCCAATGCCGAAGAGGAAGCGGATGGCAAGCAGGCTATGGTAGTTGAACGCCGCCGCTGTCGCGATGGTGAAGGCGGACCACCACGACACGATTCGCGTGAGCACCCGGCGTGTTCCCACGCGGTCGCCCCACCAGCCCGTCGGAATCTCGAACATTCCATAGGCAAGGGTGAAAGCGCTGAACACCAGGCTCATTTGAAAGTCAGTAAGTGACAGTTCCTTCTGAATGTCGCGCGAAGTAATTGAGATTGCGACACGGTCCATATAGGTGACCATGCCAAGTACGATGGTGTATCCCAGCACCTTGTAGCGAACCTGCGTGGGCCGCATCAATCCTGCCCCTCGTCTGCCAGAGCCCGGAGTCCGGTTGCAGCGGGTCGCACGGAGGCGCGGTGTGTCGGCATAGGTCAACTACACTATCACGGCATTGAGAATCACCGTTCGCGGGGCGCATTGCTCCACTTGCGGACGGCTCAGCGGTCTCCAGTCCGTTCGATGCTGTTGCCACGCCAGCTTCGGCGTCAACGAGGCTCGAAGCCCTTGCTCACACGTCGACGTTCGGATCCACCAGCGTCGCCGTCATGCGATAGAGCGCACGGCCATACGGGCTCTTCGCCTCACCGAGATGCATGCGGCCCGTCACCATCACTGGCCTGTCCCATGCGATGGGCGCCGCTTTGCCGTCCTTCATGGTCACCAGCACAATCTGATTCGGCGGCGGAGGCGGCACGTGAATACACTGGCCAAACTGCGGGACCAGGAGGAACTCGGTGGCCTTGTTCTGTTCATCATCGAAAGGCACCATGTAGCCGATGATGCGGACTTCGGCGTTATCGAGGGAACGGGCATCAGCATTGATGCGTCCCGTGCGGTAGTTGTAGCCGCGAAGCTGAACCCACTCGGCCCGCGGAGGCCGCTTGGGTTGCGCCCACAGACACAGGCCAGCGCCCGATACACAGAGCCACTGCAGCGTTTGCCGGCGAGAAGTCCTCACTCTTTCGGAATAGCATTTCGGAGCCTGCTCGCGCCACTGCCCCTTCGCCAACACTACGATGCTTGCGGAGCCGCGGCCATCACCAAACGGCAGTTCTCTTCCACCTGCTCCTGGTACTTCGGGAACATCCCGATCACGACGGCGTCCGAAGGCTTCGCATACTGAAATGTCAGTTTCAAGGCCGCCAGACGCGCCTCCGGTGTGGCGCAGTGCCGCGTGGCGCCGTAGACCTTGAAGATCAGACAAGGCTTCGAGACGCGCCGCACCCGTTCGAGCATGCGCTCGCGATCGGGATCCCAGAACAATTCGCCTTTGATTTCACGCTTCGCAATCGAGGCTGACTCCTGCGGCGTGCGGCTCAAGTTGTAGACGCAGGCCATGTAGAAGTCGAGATCCCAGCCCTTGGATTCCGCATGATCGACAACCTCGGGAATGTGGGTACCGAGGCCCACCATGGCGCCAGTCTGCCGGATCTGCTTGAGTGCTTCGGCGATTGTTTCGGGACGCCCCGCGAGCCAGTGCTTGTCGGTCATCGAACCGTGGTGATAGATGGCGATGGGCCGCAGTGCGGAGGCTTCGGAGAGGTTGCGGCGCAGATCGCCGTACTCCGATGCGGTCTGCGCAATCCATTGAATCCGACCGCCTTCCTGGCGGTATTCGTGCAGCAGACGCATGATGTGCCGGTCGGCGCGCGACTGCCATGTGTTGACGCCCGCCCGCTCGCACGCCGCGAGCAGTTTCTTCGCGTTTGACGACGTGAAGTAATCGCGCATCTCGATGTCGAGTTCCCTCGACACGTGCGAGTTCGCGCTGACGGGATTGCCGCCCACAATGAGGCGTGACACGGAATGGCGGCCGAAGTTGATGGAAGCGATGACAGGCTTTGCGGCGGGTTCTCCGGCAAGGGATGCGGAGAAGGCGGGAGCAGCCAGCAGACTCCGTCGAGTGAGACGCGGCATTCGGAACCTCCGTGCGCGTTGGCGCTGGTGAGGC
>JAEUQE010000215.1 GCA_016789785.1 Bryobacterales bacterium | reverse complement strand
ATCACACGGACACAGGGCCTGATCGCGACGCATGCGACCGATGTGCTGTTGGAGGACAACGGCATGGTGGTCGCGACCCCAGCGGGCATCACGTTTCTCAATGCAGGCGGCGCCACTAGCATGTACGCGTTTCATGGTCTGGTGAACAATCACGTGTATGCGCTGGCGTCGGCGCGTGGGAGGCTATTCGCGGGCACGTTGGGGGGCGTCTCGATCCTGGAAGGCGGCAGCGTAAAGGCGAGCTACACAACGGCGAACTCTGTGTTAAGGCACAATTGGATCAGTGCTGCCACGGCGGCTGGAGACGAGATTTTCGCCGGAACGTACGGGGCAGGCGTGTATCGCTTTGATGGCGCCACGTGGCATGGATTCCCAGATCTTCGCGAGGGATTCGAGGTCAATCCGAATTCGATGGCGTCTACGGAGGGGGCGGTGTTCGCGGGTACATTAACGAAGGGGCTGGCTGTCTACAATCGCGCATACAGCCGCTGGAATTTCTTCACATCCGGCCTGCCATCGGTAAACGTGACGGCCGTGGCTTCGGGCTCAGGCAATCTCTACATCGGAACAGACAACGGCTTGGTCCGCGTGCCCGAGGGGAGGGTGATGCTGCAATGACAACGCAACAACGTCTGGCATGGACCGCGCTGGTGTTTGCATTGGGACCACGGCTATGGGCCGATGCGGGCGTCATCATCCCGTCCAACAAACCGCAGCCTGATCCGAAGATCCTCTCGCTGGCTGAGATGGACCTGGATGTGTTGATCGACAACCAGGTTGCGCGAGTGCGCATCAAGCAGATCTTTCAAAGCCACGTTGGAAGCCCGCTGGAAGGACAGTACACCTTCGCTCTCCCATCGCGGTCGATCGTCAGCGATTTCGCGGTGTGGGACGACGTGGTGCGGATTCCTGGAGTGATTCTTGAGCGGCGGCGCGCGGAGGAGATCTACCAGGACATCAAGCTGCAGGCTCTTGATCCGGGTCTGCTGCAACTGGGGGAACGCGATGCGGACGAGGCCCGGCGAACCGCGGTGTTCTCAGCGCGCATTGTGCCGATCCCGGCGTTCGGAACCAAACGTGTGGAGATGGAGTATCACGAGACGATACCGGTGGAAGAACTACAGGCATTCTTCGCGATTCCGCTTCGTCCCGATGTGTACCAGATCCAAACAGCGGGCAGGCTGGGAGTGCGCCTCGATATCCGGTCGAAGCATCCGCTGAAGGATTTCGCGGCGGTGGGAGCGGCTTACGCGCTCAAGATCGAAGAGCGTACTGCGAACCGCGTGCGCGCGTCGTTTGAGGGATCCGCTGTGAACTTGAGTGAAGACTTCGCCGTGAAGTGGACGCTGGACAGTTCACGTGAGCGGCTGGAATTGCTGACGGCGCGGGAGTCGGCGAATGAACCGGGTTTCTTTCAAGCGTCGTTGCTGACGCAGCCTGTACCTGTAACCGCAAATCCACGAACCGTGGTGGTGCTTTTCGACGCGTCGCTCTCGATGCAATGGGAGAAGTTGGAGCGCAGTTTTCAGGCACTGGAGACCGTGTTGCGGTCGCTGACACCGAAGGACCAGTTCAGCCTCATTGTCTACAACGAGCAGGTGAACGAAGTGCAGAAGTCGCCGGTCGCGGCAACACCCGAGGCGGTGGATCAGGCGCTGGCAGCCGTAAGGGCAACGAAGCTGCGAGGCGGCACGAATCTCCAAGCTGCGTTAGGCGCGGCATTGAAACAGGCACAGGGGGAGAATGCGTATCTTGTAGCACTGGGCGATGGTGGATCCACTCGCGGTCTGGTGCATAACGGCAAGCTTGCTTCGTGGTACGCGGCGGAATGGAACAAAATCAACGCGACCGCGCGCCCGCACACTTACGTCTTTGGCGTCGGCGATGACGCAAATCTTCCGCTGTTGCGCATGCTGGCGCGACAGAATGGCGTACTGGAATGGGTGCGCTCCACCGAACCCGTTGAGTTCAAGTTGAAGGCTTTCGTTTCGAAAATCGGACGGCGGCCGTTCGAGGGGCTCGCGTTGCGTGCGGAGCCGGCGGCGAACTTCGACATGATCTACCCGCTCGAAGAAGCAGTGTTTCCCGGATCGATCGGCGCCTGGGTTGGACGTTATCAGAAACCCGGAGCAGCGACGTTCCGGACGCGCAGCCAGACGGTGAGTGCGAATCTGCCGGCGGCGAACACGGAACATGCGCACTTGCCGAGAACATGGGCGAAAGCGCGAGTGGACGCACTTCTCGAAAAAATCGAACGTGACGGCGAGGACGCGGCCTCCATTGATGAGATCATCCGGCTGTCGCGAAAGTACAAGTTTGTCACGCCATACACTTCGTTTCTTGCCGCGCCCCGATCGCTGCTGCGTCCGCGATTGATACGGCCTGGCGATCCGGTGCTTCGCATCAGGACCGATCCTTCCATTGTTTCGGTGACCGCGGTGTTTCCGTTCGGACTCGTGAAAAAGCTGCGGTATCTGGAAAGTGAAGATGTCTGGCAGACACGTTTTCTTGCACCCGTGGACATGAATGATGGCACGCATCACGTTCGCGTGATTCTGCGTGACCGGCAAGGGCGAGTGTTCCGGGAATCGAAGAGCTTCGTGATTGCATCGAAGCCGCCGGTGGTACGCGTGAAGCTGGATAAGCCGCAATACCGTCGCGGCGAAGCGGTGAAGTTGCGCGTGGCTGCATCGGCGAGCACGCGAACGGTAGTCGCGAGAATGACGGGTGCCACGCCGGCCTACCTTCGGTGGAATGAGCAGATGAAGTCGAACACGGGAACGCTGGTGGTGCCAGCGCATCTGCCAGCCGGACAGTATAAGGTCACGGTGACGGCGGAGGACTTCGCACACAACATCGGCAGCCAGGAGGTGCACCTTGAAGTGCTTCCGTAACCGGTGGATCTTTCTGTTACTGGGCGCCATGGCAGCGAGCGCCAAGCTGCCGGATTGGCTCGCTTACATCGAGGCTGGAGACCGATTGGAGGCTGTGTTCTTCCGCCAGGTGACGCTGCCTGGTGGACCCGTGTCCGCGCGGAGGCCCCCAAAAGAGACGCGGCCGGAATTGACGAATTTGATCAACGCAACGGCTGGACAGGCGGAGTTGTATTCGCTGCGCGCGCGGGAGTCCGAGGCGTTGCTCGACATGGCCGGAGCAGAAGCGGATTGGAAGAAGTATGCCGAACTGTCGGCGGACAAGGCCGAAGGTTCGATCGCGCTCGCTGATTTCTATCATCGTCAACTGCGTGTGTCACAGGAGCTGTCAGCATTATCCGCCGCTGCCGCGCAACCGCCGCCCACTTCGGAGCGCTTCACCGCGGTGCCGGAACAAAGATCGTGGAAACTGTTTCAGCGCATGTTAGATCTCGCGAAACGGCAGTTGCTGGCGCGAGAACTGGTGGACGGGATCTATCGCCAGTGGCGCGAACGCTATCCGAAATCGAGTGAACCGCTGGCACGCTGGATCGACTATGCGGTCGCCCAGAAGCAGTATGCACAGGCAGAGTCGCTTGCGCAGGAGTACGCAAAGCAGTTTCCGGAAGACTCTTCGACGGCCCTTCGTGTGCGGGCCGAGACGGAGCGGTCGCGGTCTGGGGCGGCGAGCGCGATTGCGCTCTATGACCGGGAGTTTCAACCGTTGTGGCCGCACGATCTGGTCACTTCGTACTTCCAGTTGATGCGCGACGCGCGGCAGACCCGTGTGTTCCTCAACAAGGCTCGCACGGCAGCCGCAGCGAGTCCGCTTGCAGTGGATCCAGCGGCGCGCGTGTTTCACTACTACCACCAGGAAGGCAACAACGGCGCTGCGCTGCGGGCACTCAATGATTACGTTCGCCGTAAGGAGGCTGCCACCAATAGTTGGAAGGCCGATGAACTCGAGACAGTGGCATTGCTTTTCGACAGGATGGAAGCACTCAACTCAGCCGCGCGTTTTTGGTATGCGCTCTACAGCCATGCAGGTTCGTCCGCGGCCCAGCAGGAACAGGCACTCGCCACCATCATTGGGTATCTGCTGTGGACTCCGGACCGGGTGACAAGTCTCGGCGCCGGAAGTTTGCTGTTGTATCAGGATGTGGCAACGGCCGATTCGGGCCCGGGCTACCTGAATGGGATCCTGTCGCTCCTGCTGAACTCCGCGGATCCGAAATGGCGCTTCGACGCGCAACAGAACGCGGCGGATCCTTACTTCCGGCGTGCGCGCGGATCGGAGTTGGTGGATCTTTTCGACCGGCGGTTCGCAAACTCCACACGGCGCGCGGCGTTGCGATCCCAGTTAATACAAGCCTTCGCAACGCATGGCGACAACGATGCTGTCATTCGAGCAGGAAGGCAGTTTCTGACGGCGTTCCCAAATGATGGCGCGCGGATCCAGGTGTCGACGCTGATTGCCGATGCGCATGCCCGGAACAATCAGGTGAAGGAAGAGCTGGCAGTCTACGATGTACTGCTGGCAGAACTGGCGAAGAACGCGGAAGGCGTACCGTTGGGCGAAGGGATTGTGATGCGTGCACCGGGAACGCAGACAGCGGCTGGTCCGAGATCGCTCGACTATGCGCGAGTGCTCGACCGCTACATCGCGAGATTGGCCGCTCTGAAGCGGCCCAAGGACGCACTGCTTGTGTTGCGCCGCGAGTTGGACCGGAACCCTGACGATCCGGGGTTGTATGAGCGTCTTGCGTTGTTCCTGGACCAGAACAAGCTGGCAGCGGAAATCGAGGCCGTGTATAAGCGAGCAACCGATCGATTCCAGGACCGCTCATGGCATCACAAACTCGCGAGGTTCTATTTGCGCCAGCGGCAAGTGGCCGCATTCCGCACGCTCACAGCCGATGTGACGCGGATCTTCTCCGGAAGTGAGTTGGAACGGTATTTTTCGGAAGTGGTTACCGGGGCGGGCGGCGTGGATTCGCAGTTGCAGCGGCAGGTGAATCTGGCGGCTCATCAGCGGTTCCCGCGCAACCTCAGCTTTGTGAAAAATCTGCTCGGCATCTATCAGCGCCGTGAGACGGCCAATACCATTGAGTGGGAAAGGCTGTTGAGGAACTACTGGTTCCACAATCAGGAACTGCGGTCGCGCTTCTTTGAGTTTCTTCAGCGCACCGGCAAGCTGCGTTCCGAGATCCAGTCACTGCGCGCAGCGAACAATACGACGAATCCCGTGGCCCAACGAATGCTCGCGGAAGCCGAATCATGGCGAGCGCATTTCGAGGATGCATTCGCGCCACTGAGTGCGCTGGCGAAGGAGACTCCGGGGGAACAAGTGGTGACAGCGCGAGCCGCCTCACTGGCACGGTCGCTGTCGGCATACGATGCGCGGCGCACCGTGGATGCCGTGGCGTTCGAAACATCGCTCGCGAAGGCCTTTCCGAGGGACAGTGCGGTATTGACGCGGACCGGCGAAGTGTACGCGGATGTGGATCGCTTCAACCTTGCGAAACCGCAGTGGCAACGCATTGCGGATATCGAACCGGGAGAGGCGGAAGGCTACCTGGAATCGGCAACCGTATTTTGGGACTACTTCCAATACGACGATGCGTTGCGCATGATTGATTCGGGCCGGCGAAAGCTCGCCAGTCCTGCGCTTCACGCATACGAGGCGGGAGTGATCTATGAGAACAAGCGCGACTACGCGAAGGCCGTGGATGAATATCTGAGAGGCGCGCTTGCGCAGCCCGGTGGATCGGCGGCGCAATCACGATTGCTGGGGCTCGCGGGGCGTCCATCATTGCGTGCCGCGATTGATGCGGCGACAACACGTCAACTGAATCCCGATGCTCCGGATCTGGCAGCGGTATCGCTGCGAATCGCCCTGCTCGAAGAGCAACAGCGCAAGAGCGATCTCGAGGCGTTCCTGTTGAATCTAGCGGATCGGGCGCAGAGCTTTGAAGTGCTGGCACGCGTCGAGGAAGAAGGCCGGCGCCTCGCGATGCCTGGCGTGGAGGAGCGTTCGCTGTTGAGACAGGTGAGCCTGACGCAGGATCCGATTGACCGCATCCGGCAACGGCTGACGCTAGTGAGCCACTACGAGAATCAGCGCAACTTCGCGTCGGCTGCGAAGACGATCGACGCACTGGTCCGGGAGAATCCGCAGACGCTCGGCGTTGTCCGGGCGGCGGTGAATTATCATTGGCGCAACAAGAACGTGACCCGCACGCTCGAACTGCTGAGCAACGCGGCGTCGATTGCGCATCCGGAGCGGCGGGTACAGTTCCAGTTGGAGGCCGCGCGGAAAGCCACGGAAGGCGCACAGTACGCAGCCGCGCGAACGATTCTCGCGGAATTGTTGCGATCGAAGCCAGACGACGCCGTCTACATCAGCGCGATGGCCGACACCTACGCGCGCGAAGGAGATGATCGTGCACTGCGCACCTACTATCAGGAACGCATCTCGGCGTTGCCGAAGGATCGCACCGGACAGATCGCGCAGTTGCGAAGGTCGCTGATTCCAGTGTTGACGCGAACCAAGGATTTCGCGGCGGGCGTGGATCAATACATCGAGATCCTGAATCGCTATCCGGAGGATTCCACGCTAGCCGACGAGGCTGCCGCTTACGCGAAGCGTCACGGCCAGCAGCAGCGGCTGAGCGGATTCTACGAGAAGACAGTCGCGGCGTCGCCCAGGGATGCGCGCTTTCATGCATTGCTGGCGAAGTTGTTTCTCGCGTTCGAAGACTATCCCGCAGCGATCGCCGCATTCACAAAGGCAAGCGAACTCCGGCCCGACCGCATCGATTTGCTGACGTCTCGCGGTGACGTGGAGGAGAGGCTGCTGCGCTTCGATGAAGCCGCGGCGACATTTGCGAAGGTCTACGATCTCAGCTATCGCAACTCGGTGTGGATGGAGCGTGTGGCTCAAGTCCGCGCACGTCAACGAAGGATCGATGACTGCCTCGCGGCCCTGAAAAAAGCGTATCTGGAAGGGCGCGAAGACTCTCCATCGGGGCACTTCCAAGCCGCGGAGAAGTTGGAGAGTTGGGGCATGCTGGCGCAAGCTCGTGAGTATGCGGAGAAGGGTCTGCAACTGGCGGGAGCGAAACTGGCGCAGGAACATGCCTATGCAATTCCCATCTATGCGCGCGTGATGGTCAGACTGGGGCAGTTCGACGCCGCGTATGCGAAAGTGCCCGACGCGCAGATGGTGTCGTCGCTGGCGATGTACACCGGGCAACTTGCGACGCAGGCGCAGAAGGCGCAATTCGCGTTGTTTCTCGACAAACTGCCTTCGCGTGCGGCGGCGTCGATCGGGCAGACAGCCGGGATCACGGACTGGGAAGTGAAGCGCCTGGTCGAGACGATGATGGCGCAGCCGGGCGGTGACGATGCGAATGGCGCATTGGACAGGCTGCGTCAACTGCAGAATCGCCGGCTTGCGCACAGCGAACTGGGACAGCAGTTGGAGGCGTATTGGAAGGTGCATCCTGCAAACGACGCGCGTCCTCAGCTACTGATGTTCGCGGCGGAGACGTATCGAACGGCGGGCGATGAAGCAGCGGAGTTGCGGGTACTGGGGCTTGCGGGCGCGTACACGGAGCGCTACCTGGAGCTATTGGCGAAGCGGAACCCGGCGCGGCTGGTGCAGTTGGCGGGGCGTGGCCCGCGTGACGACGCGGCCAACGCCGCGATGGCGAGCGGAAATGCACCGCTGGCGATGCAGGCGATTGCGGCGAGGGCGGCCGGACAACCTCCGGTATGGCTGCGCGCGCACACCGGTTTGACCGGCCTCTACTTCGGATTGCGGACACCGAACATCCAGCAGGCGTTTCAAGAGGCGCTGGGAAGCATGTTGATCGGTGCTCGCGTGGGCAAGCCGACGGATCGAACGCTGCAACTCGCGGGGAGCACGTGGTATGCGTACGGCGGGCGCTATGCGGAGTATCTCGATTTCCTGAAGAATCGTGATGCGGAGGACTATCTCGCCTCCACGGTGGAAGCCTCGCCGGGCCGCGCGGGAGCTTACTACGAACTCGCCGAGTACGAGCGGGAAACGGGACGGAATGCCGCTGCAATGGCGGACTACGACCTTGCGCTTCAGTTGCAGCCGGGGCATGCGGCGTCGATGGTGCGGCGCGGGATGCTGTATGCGGCTCAGAACAACATGACGGCGGCCCAGGCAAGCTGGAAGGAAGCTCTGGATTCCATCGCGGCGCAAATGGCGGAGCGCAGACCACCCTATAGCGCGGTGGCGGATTTGCGGATGGTGATGGATGAACTGGTTGCACGCAAGTTGCACACGGCGATGCGCGAAGACGTCGAGCGCACGGTGCTCGCGGCATTGCGGCGATTCGGACCGCACTCCATGATCGATGTGCTGAAGCATTTCGATGCTCCATGGATGGTGGCCGCAAGCCGGTCGCTTCCTTCGCCTGGAGAGTTCCTGCAATCAATGGCAAGAGAACCCTGGCTTGATGTGAAGTCGAAAGCTCTGCTGTTGGAACGCGCGGTGGAAGCGTACCAGGCGCAGGCGGCGAGCGCCGTCGGTGAAGCGAGAGACATGGCGCTCGGGCAGTACTACGGAGTTTACGGCAACTATCTTGAGCATCTCATCGACAGCGATCTCGATCGCGCCCGCATTGCGGCGGCCTCGCTGCCGGCGGACGGCCGTCAGCGGCTGAATTGGATCCTCGATCCTCTGGACTTGTATTTAGCAGAGCGAGCGGGGGAGTTGCCGAAGAAGATCGGGAAATGGCGGGCCGGAGAGGAAACTCCGCCGTGGGATGAGGTTCTTCAGAAGGCTGCGCTGAAGCTGCGAGAAAAGGGCTCGGCGGCAGCAGCACGGCAGTTGTTGCGATTCCACTATGAGCGCAGGTTGCAGCAGCCATCACTGGTGGCAGGCGAGTTTCTTGGGCTCGCTGAAGTGTTGCTGGAAGAGGGCGATGTATCTGGCGCGGTGTCGCAGTTGCGGCGGATGAACCTGGTGATGGATCCGGCATTCGCCCACCTGCCAGAGGCCGCCGCGTTGCTGCGGCGATTCCAGAAGGAAGCGGAGGCGAGAGAGTTCGCCGAGATGTCAGCGAAAGCAACGCCCTGGCTGTCCGAAGCGAGTGCGCGGGTTGCCCCGTCGACGTTAGCGCAAGCAGTGACTGCGGTGCGCACGAATCCCGATGATCCGGATGCGAAGCTGGCGTTGTTCCGCATGGCACGCGTGGCGGGGCAGCACAGACTTGCATTGAACGCGTTGTCTCATTTGACGGAGTACGAGTTGCGGCCCGTGTTCGAAGCTGACCTCCGGGAGGGTTATGACGTAAACTCCTATGCGGCTCAACGTTTCCTGGAAGACCGTAAGTTGACGAAGGCGGAGCGGGCGCGGCTGGCGCGCGATGCATCCGACAGTTTCGAGCGGGCGGGCGCGCTGGCCAATGCCATCGCGATGAGGCAAGTTGCGGAATCTCTGGACGGGAACGCGGCGGATGGGACATGGATAGCGGAGCGGCGGAAAGAGATCCTGAGGCGGAACACGAATCGCAATCGGTTGCCTCATGTCAGCGAGCATTTGGAACAGCCTCGTGTGGTTCGGCCGATGATTCCAGTTCCGGTGGCGGGAGGTGCGCGATGAAGACCCGTGTGGCCATTCTGATCTTAGGCGCCGTCGCGATCTGGCTGGTGGCGCAACCCTCAGCAAAACCGCTGGCATCGATCACGCCCCCGGGCGCCGTCTTGTACATTGAGGCAAAGAACTTCGGCGCACTCCTCACCGAGTGGAACGCATCCGCGGAGAAACGCGCGTGGCTGGCGAGCACGAACCATGAGGTGTTCTCGCGTTCACGGCTGTTTCTGCGCCTGGGCGATGTTTACGATGAGTACGCAAAGGCGGTGGGCCTGCCCCCGGACATGAATCTGCTCAATTCGGTAGCGGGCGCTGAGTCGGCGCTGGCGGTCTACGACATCAATAGTCTCGAATTCCTCTATGTAACACGGCTTGCATCCGCGCGGGCCATGCAGAGCGTGGTGTGGCAAGTGCGCGAGAAGTTTGCACAGCGATCGGCTTCGGGTGTGACGTACTACGCAAAGACCGATGGCGCCTCGAAGCGCACAGCGGCATTCGCAATCGCAGGCGATCTGCTTTTGCTGGCGACACGGGAAGACGCGCTCACAGCGGCGCTTGCGCTGAACGCGGGCGCGCAGGGAGCGCCTGTGGCGACGGAACCATGGTTCGTAGACGCGTTGAAGGAGGCTGGTAGCGCCGGCGAAGTGCGCATGGTTACGAACATGGAACGTCTGGTGAGGGCGCCAGCGTTCCGGTCCTACTGGGTCCAGCGCAATGTGGCGGACATGCGTCAGTACCGTGCCGCAATCAGCGATATCCGCCGCGAGGGTAACGAATTCAAAGAAGAGCGCGTCTTGTTGCGGGCAGAGGCGGCGCCAGCGCCGGATATCACGGCTCTGCGAGAGTTGTCGCGGTTGGTTTCACCCAGCGCGACGGTGTATCGCGCATGGGCGAAGCCTGATGCGGAAGCAGCAGCGAAGTGGATCAGCGCACGCTTGTTGAATCCGGGAACGACCATCGCTGCCAGAACAGAAATGGCGCCGAATGTTTCCGCGGGACCAGGCATCGCCGGCGATGAGAGCGACCTCGAAACAAGATTGGACTCGCCAGCATCGGAAGCGAATGAAAACGTGTTTCGCGAAGTTCCCTTACGAGATCTGCTGCTTGCAAACCGTCCACTGGCGATGCTGAGTATGCACCAGCTTCGAACTCAGTCCGATCAGGTATTCGTAAATCACGACACGGTGATCGCGCTTCGAGCAGGCTCCGCATGGAATGCGACTCCGGTCCGCGACGCACTGGTGCAAAGCTTGAGCCGCGTGATCAGCACATCGGCGATCGGGATGCAGTGGCGGGATCAGCAGGGAATCGCAGAGTTGGACGGACTGCATCCACTGGCGATACAAGTACAGGGTAATGTGCTGTTGATCTCGAACCGGGCGGAGGCCATTCGCAGCCTGGCGAGTGGTTCGAGCGCAGTGCAATGGCCGGCAAACGTGAGTTACGTCGCGGGCTACCGCGTGGGGCCGGAAGTTGCGAGCGTTGAGCGCATGATGCGGCTCATCGAGTTTCCGGGGCGCGACGCATCGGGTGGCGAGCCACCACTCTTCTCCGCGAATCTACCAAGCCTCGCAAGATCGCTACGGCGATTGCAGGCAGTGACTGTCGCTGAGCAGGATCAGGGCCGTGCGGTTCGCCAGTCCGTCAGCTACCGGATGACCCCGTGAGCCTGCTGCTTGCGATTTCGCTTCTTGAAATCGATCTCGCAACCGGGAACGTGGTGCGGCGGGAGTGGGAAGACACGAAGCCTGTTCCAATCGGATCGCTGGCAAAGCCCTTCATTGCGCTAGCCTACGCCCAGCGGCACGGCTTCGTGTATCCGCGAGTGCGGTGCAAGCGCTGCTGGAAGCCGGATGGACATGGAGAGATGGAGATCGTGCCGGCGATCGCACAGTCATGCAACACGTATTTCGACGCGCTCCGGCAAGGTGTGCCCGAAGACGAGTTGCGAAGCGTGGCTCTGCGTTTCGGGCTGGAACAACTGGACCGCGCGGAACCGGAGAAACTGCTGAGGGCATATGTCGAGTTGCACCGGCGAGCCGCTGAACCAGGGGTCGCAAGCATTCTGGAAGGGATGCGGAAGGCGTCGGCGTCGGGCACAGCAAAGGCTCTTGGAAGAGATGCCTACGCGAAGACCGGAACCGCGGCCTGTACACACCGGCCGCGCGCACCGGGTGATGGGTTCGCTGTCGTATTGGCGCCAGCGCCGCAACCGCGCACCGCGATCCTGGTACGCGTGCATGGCGCACCAGGAAGCGTCGCAGTGAAGACCGCCGGGAAGAGCGCGATTAAAAATTCACCGTCACCGAATTCGATCTGCCCCGGCTGTTCACCAGTGTCACCACGGCGGAAGTGATCCCCGTGGTCTGCCCCGTGAATGGGAACCGCAACTCGAACTGGCCACCGAACTGATCGTTGGCAGTGTTGTTGAAGTAGGTGGTGAAGATGGCAGCCACGTTCGTGGTCACTTCCGCCGGCTGCACGTTTCCGTTGAAGCGAACGTTGATTTCGGTGAGTTCGCGAGTGGATGTAAATCCCGTAATCACGAACGCAAAACCATCGTTGCTGCGCTGCAGCTCGACACGGCGAATGACAGGCGCCGCGGGATCAATGGTAACGGCCGCGGAAGGCACTGGATCGGGAGTAAGGTCTGCGCCTCCGCTCGTCACGCGCCCCACAAGATCGATGCGGCCCGCGACCGTGCCGGTGCTGAACGGCACCTCCTGAGACCGGGTTGCTCCGGCGGCGATGGCAAAGGTTGCGGTGCGTCCGCCGGAGGCAAACTGGACCGCGGTATCGCGCCCGGAGAAGGTCATGGTGAGCGTGCCGGCAAGCGGTGCACTGGCGGCTTCGTTGAGCACTGCCACCACTCGCGGCTGCTCGCCCGGTCCTGTGTTGCCGGCGATTTCGAGCCGCAAAGCGTTGGCTGCGAGGCGCACGACAAACAGTACCTGCGGCGATGTCAGACCGCCTGGACTCGCAACACGGATCTCGATGCTGCCAGGACGAGCGATCAGATTGGCAGGGATGTCGGCACGCAGTTGGGTACCGCTCACAAACGTCGTTGCGAGAGGAGATCCGTTCACAAGAATCTGGCTCGCCTGAACGAAATTGGTGCCGTTCACAGTGAGCGCAAAGCCCTGCGAGCCCGCCACTGCGCTTGTCTGGCTCAGGGTTGTGATGGTCGGCGGGCCGGTCACAACAAGGCTGACACGCACGGACTGCGGACTGTTTGTGGCGCCCGGCGCCGTAATGGTGATCGTGCTGGTGTAGGTGCCAGGCGCAAGTCCAGCGGGATTGGCGCGGAGAGTCAGCGTAGCCGGTGTCGTGCCCGAGGAAGATTCGGCGGACAACCACGGAGCGGCGCCCGAGAAGCTGAACGGCAGGTTCGGTGGGTTGCTGTTCACTTGTACGCGGATCGGCTCCGTTGTCTGCGCGCCGGCAGTGGCGTTGAAATCCGCCTGCGACGGAGAGACGTTGAGGGTTCCGCCGGTGATCGTGAACGTGACGCCGACGTTCTGTGTCTGCCCCGCGGCGGTGACGGCGATCGTTCCGGTGTAGGTGCCAGGGTTGAGCCCGGTCGGATCCACGGACACAGTCACCGAACCTGGTGTGCGGCTCGATGCGACGCTCGCCGAGAGCCAAGCCGAATTGCTGGCAACCGATGCACCGAAGTTGATTCCCGTGGGAACACTCGTGACAGACACAGTCTGCGATGCGGGCGGGTCTTGCAGCAGGATATGGTTGAACGTCAGCGACGATGGGTTGACGTTGAGCACAGGACGCGCCACATTGAGCGTCACGGCAACACTCTGTGACTGGCCTTGTGCGGTAACAGTGATGGTACCGGTGTAAGTGCCCGCATCGAGCCCGGTTGGGTCGACAGAAACGGTGAGCGTCGCCGGAGTGCGTCCGCTGGAGGCGCTGGCGGAAAGCCATCGAGCCTCGGCACTGGTCGCGATGCTGAAGTTCACGCCAGGCGGCACGCTGGTGACATTTACGGTTTGAGTGGACGGCGCGGGCCCGCCGGGCTGGGCATCAAAGGTCAGGGCGGTGGGCGATACCGTCAACGTGAATGGTTGAACGACCAGCGTGACCGTGACGATCTCCGTGAAGCCACCGGAGGTCACCGTGATCTGGCCCGTATATGTGCCTTGCTGCAGGTTCTGCGGCGCAACACTGACAGTCAGCGTTGCGGGCGTGATGCTTCCGCTCGAAGATACGGAGAGCCAGCCGCCGGTGGAGGTCGCGGAAACTCCGAAGCTCTGCCCGCCCGGCACACTGCTCACGCTCACGGTCTGCGCAGGCGGCACTGTGCCACCCGGAGAGAACTCGAACCGTAGCGTCGTGGGCGACACCGTGATGGAGGATTGAATCACGTTGAGAGTGACGGGGACGGTTTGTGTTTGGCTGCCCGCAACGATTTGAATGGATCCGTTGTAGATGCCCACTTCGAGCCCGCTCGGCAGCACGCTCACGGCGATGCTTGCCGGTGTTTGCGCACTTGTGGGCGTTACCTGGAGCCAGCCGCCGGAGGTCGCGGTAAGCGTAATTGGCTGCCCGCTGGTGGGGCTGTTAATGAAGAGCACCTGGGGCTGCGGCGCGTTCGTATTGATCTGGTGAGTGAAGCTCAACGACGATGGGCTCACCGTGAGGGATGAGCCTGATACCGTAAGGCTGACGTTCACGACAATCGCAGGAGCTGTGGATGTGGTCAGCGTGATAGTGCCTGTATACGGTGTAGCTGACGGCGCAAGACCAAGGGGATTCGCGCTTACGACGAGGCTCGATGTTGGCGTACCTCCTATCGAAACCGTATTGCCGGAGTTCTGCGAGATGACTAGCCAGTTGCCAACAGAAGATGCCGTCGCGCTGTAGGTGAGAGGACTCGCGCTGGTGATTGTGAGTTGCTGTGCCGCGGGTGGTGTCGCGTTACCGAACGCATGGAAGAATGTGATTGGACTCGGCGTTGCACTGAAGATGAGCGACTGCGTCACATTCAGGGTAACGGGGACAATCTGGGTTAGCTCTTGGCTGGTGATGGTGATGGAGCCAGTATAGGTACCTGGGCCAAGATTGGCGGGATTGACACTCACGCCCACGGCCGCGTCGGTTTGTCCCGACAACTGCGAGAGACTGAGCCAGTTGCCGCCCTGCTGCGTCGCCGGAGTGAGGTTGAATGGGCGCGGCTGTGGACTGCGAATCGTCAACAATTGGGATGCCGGCAAGGCTCCGCCGATGACGTAATTGAACGTAAGATTGCCGGGAGCGACCTCAAGCAGATTCTGAGAGACCACGGTCAGCCGGACAGCGACTGTGGCAGTTTGAGTACCCGCTGTGAAGGTCAGCACGCCGTCATAGATGCCCGCGGCAAGCCCAGTGGGATTGACGGCGACACCCAACGAAGCAGGCGTCGTACCTGACGTCAGGCTCGTGCTCAGCCAGGGCTGATTCGAAGCGACGGTGAAACCAAGCGGGGAACTACTGCTCACGCTCACGGTCTGCGATGCCGGATTCGCGGCGCCGACCGTATGTGTGAAGCTGAGCGTGCTCGGGTTGACGGAAAGCGTCGGGCCGCTGGTTACGGTCAGGATCACGCGCGTTGTGAAGGTCTGGTTTCCGCCTGTCTGCACAGTAATCGTGCCACCGTATTGACCTGGGACCGGGTTGACCCTCGTGGGATCGATGGTGGCAGTCAGGTTTGTGGGAGTCTGGCCGGAACCAGTGGCGATGAGCCAGTTGCGGCCGTCATCCGTGGCGGCGGTCACTCCTTGGATGGCGACAGGTGACGGAACGCTGGTGACGGCAATTGTGCCCGACGGGATGGTGCTGCTCCCTGCTTGCCAAGTGAGGTTCAACGGATTGGGATTGAAGGTGAGCTGGCGTTGTTGGAAGCGAAGCCTTACCTGAACGGTGACCGCTGGCGCGCCAGGAGATCGCAAGAACACGATGCCCTCGACATTGCGAGGAGCAAGGCCCTGCACATTGGGTCGGATCGAAAACGTGCCTGGAGCGACGAAGTTGGTGGGAGATAGGCCGATCCACTGGGAGTCCGGGCCAACAGAAGCTTCCACCGGCGTCTGGCCACCGGAGCTGTTGACCACGATGTTCGCTTGTGCGGGCAACACGGTCCCATCGGCGAAGTAGTCAAAGGTCACGACATCGGGAGAGGGGGCGATTTGGACGCCGGTCACATTGAGATTGGCGTTGACCACGCATTCTGCCCGGCCGGTCGAGACCACAATATTCCCCGCAGCCAAACCAACACCGGCGAGAGCGGGATTCGCCGAAACCGAGAGCACTCGCGCACCCAAAATCTGCCCTGAAGCCGGATTCACAGTGAGCCAGGGAACGTTGGACGTGGTACTGAACGACACTTCCCCCGGAGTCACAACGTTAACCGCTTGGGGCGGAGGCGTCGCCTGCGCGATGGACGAGAAGTTCAAAGTGGCGGGTGTGCAGGTGATCGCGGTGCAGACCGGATTGACGACAAATGCTGTTTGCGGAGCAGCGGCAGTTGTGAATCGAGGGATTCTCGTGGTGGCGGTGGTGTCAGGATGAAGCGTCAGCCGGACTTGAGAAGTGCCTGCGGTAACCGTATTCGCGGGGAATTCCACAACTACACGGAACCGGATGTCTTCCACCTCGCCCGGATTGGATGC
>JAEUQE010000214.1 GCA_016789785.1 Bryobacterales bacterium | reverse complement strand
CACTTTTCAAATTCAACGAACAGACGGCTACTTCGACTCCTCGCCGCCCTCTTCCTGGCCCTCGCGCATTGCCTTCAACCGCTCTTCGCGGCGCTTGGCACGCTCGGCCGCACGCTTCACAAGCTCACTACCAACCAGTTCCAGCATGGCCAACTCCGCGCCGTCGCCCTTGCGTGGCCCGATGCGCAGTACCCGGGTATAACCACCATTGCGCTGGCTGAAACGGGTGCCGATCTTGTCGAACAGCTTCTGCACACTTTCGGGCGTGCGCAGAAATGATGCAGCCTGACGGCGCGCATGGAGAGTATCCTGCTTCGCCAGAGTGACCATCTTCTCGACCAGAGGACGAGCAGCCTTTGCCTTCACAACCGTGGTCACCACGCGCTCATGCTCAATCACACTGGTAACGAGATTGCGGAGCAGCGCCGTGCGATGGCTTGTGTTGCGCTGTAGTTTGTATCCACCTCGACGATGTCTCATTTGCTACTAAACTCCTCTAGTCGAATTTCCCGGCGCCCGCTTCGTCATCATCCTCGTCGCGGTCCTCATCATCATCGTCCTCATCATCCTCGTCGTCATCGTCAAGGGACGAGTCGGTGCCGGAGGGCACGATCATGCCCGGCGTAACGGGCTGGCCTGACGGAGAGATCAGACGCCCTTGCGAATCGAACTTCATACCGAAGCTGAGGCCAAGACCAGCCAGGATTTCCTTGATCTCGTTCAGCGATTTGCGGCCGAAGTTCTTCGTGCGGAGCATTTCGGCTTCGGTCTTCTGAACCAGGTCGCCGATGGTCTGAATGTTGGCGTTCTTGAGGCAGTTGTACGAACGAACGCTGAGTTCCAGCTCTTCCACCGAGCGGTTCAGCACTTCGTTCATCTGGCCCGCGCCGCGCTCGGCCGGCTCTTCCACAACTTCGGGCAGTTCCTCGAAGTTGATGAAGATCGTCATGTGATCCTTGAGCAGCTTGGACGCCATGCCGATTGCGTCGGCAGGCGACACCGCGCCGTTGGTCCACACTTCGAGCGTCAGCTTGTCGTAGTCGGTCATCTGGCCGAGGCGCGCAGCCTCGACGTGATAGTTGACCTTCCGGACAGGTGAATGCACCGAGTCGATCGGGATATAGCCGAGTGGCAGATCCTCATCGAAATTCCGGTCGGCGCTGACGTAGCCGCGGCCCGACTTCAGGCGCATTTCAATGCTGAGCTTGCCGCCTTCGCTCACGGTCGCTACCGGCATGTTGCGGTCAAGCACTTCGACGTCGGCGTCGGTTTCGATCTGGCCGCTCAGTACCTGACCGGACTGATCCACGCGCAGACGAACGGTCTTCACGGCATCCGTCATCATCTTGAACGGGATCTGTTTCAGGTTGAGGATGATGTCGGTCGCATCCTCCACCACGCCGGGAATCGGACTGAATTCATGCGCCACGCCTTCGATCCGCACCGCGGTGATGGCGGCGCCTTCAATTGAACTGAGAAGGACACGACGCAAACTGTTGCCGATGGTTGTGCCGAACCCACGCTCGAACGGCTGGGCAGTAAACATGCCGTACCGGTCGGTGAGCGTCTCGGTATTCGCCACCAGCCTTTTTGGTTTCTGGAAGCCCTTGAACATCGATTCCCTCCCTGACTATTTGGAGTACAACTCGACGATGAGCTGTTCGTTCAATTGAATCTGCACGAGCTCTTCGCGTTTGAAGTTGGACGTTATGCGGCCGCGGAGAGCCTCGCGGTCAAATTCGAGCCAGCTTGGCGCCGGACGGCTGGCGGTGGCATCGCAGGCTGCGGTAATCGCGGGGTTCTTCTTGCTCTTCTCGCGAACTTCAACCACATCTCCCTGGCGGGTGAGATAGGACGGGATATTTACTTTCCTGCCATTGACCTGAATATGTCCGTGGCGGACGATCTGCCGGGCCATGGCGCGGCTGGTGGCAAGGCCGAGGCGGTAAATGACGTTGTCGAGGCGCTGCTCCATCAAGGTGAGCAGGTTCTCACCCGTGATGCCCTTCATCTTGCTGGCTTTTTCGAAGGCGTTGCGGAACTGCTGTTCGAGCACACCGTAGTACCGGCGGGCTTTCTGCTTTTCGCGGAGTTGAAGACCGTAGCCGAGAATCTTCGGCTTGCGGTCACGGCCATGCTGTCCAGGCAGGAAGTTGCGCTTCTCAATGGCGCACTTTTCGGTGTAACAACGCTCTCCCTTGAGGAAGAGCTTCGTGCCCTCGCGCCGGCACAACCGGCAAACGGGACCAAGATATCGAGCCAAAGGAACCTCCTAAAGTTCAACCGCGCGGAGCAAGGCTGCCGCGCAGCTTGTCAATGTGAGCGGCATGCGCGGCCAAGCACGCATGAACGCTTAGAAGGTGCAGTTTACGGCAAAGCCTTCGTCCTGCTTACTTCTATCAAAAACGAACGGATCAGACGCGGCGCTTCTTGGGCGCCCGGCAACCATTGTGTGGGATCGGGGTAACGTCGCGGATATGGCGAACTTCAATCCCGAGCGTCGCCAGCGCGCGAACCGCCGACTCGCGCCCGGAACCAGGTCCCGACACACGAACTTCCGCCGAGCGGAGACCAGCGTCCTTCGCCCTCTGACCCGCGGTGAGCGAGGCCTGTTGGGCGGCAAACGGTGTGCCTTTGCGCGAACCACGGAATCCCAGCGAACCCGAACTTGACCATGAGATCACGTTGCCGATGGGATCGGTAATGGTGACGATCGTGTTGTTGAACGTGGCCTGCACGTGCACGAGCCCATGCGGGATATTCTTCTTCTCTTTCTTCTTGAAAGCTTTCTTCTTGCTTGCTTTGGCCTGCTGTTTCGCCATTCCGTAATCCCTTTACTTCACGCCGGCTTTCTTCTTGTTGGCCACTGTGCCGCGGCGCGGTCCCTTGCGCGTCCGGGCATTGGTGTGAGTTCGCTGGCCGCGAGCCGGCAGGCTACGGCGATGTCTCAGACCACGATAGGAGCCCATTTCGATCAGGCGCTTGATGTTCAGCGAGATCTCCTTGCGGAGGTCGCCTTCCACCGAGCCTTCATTCTCGATGAGCATACGGAGACGGTTCACTTCCTCTTCCGAGAGTTCCGCCACCTTTTTGTCAGGGTTCACGTTCGCCCGGTGCAAAATGGACTTGGACCGCGTGCGGCCAATGCCATAAATGTAAGTCAAGCCGATCTCAGCTCTCTTCTTCGCCGGAAGGTCAACGCCAGCAATGCGCGCCATGATTCTTTCTCCGCCTTATCCTTGCCGCTGTTTGTGTTTCGGGTTCTCGCAGATCACCCGCACGACACCGTGGCGGTGAATGATCTTGCACTTATCGCAAATCTTTTTTACCGAGGCTCTGACTTTCATTGCCTTTTCCTAAATAGTACCGCCGCTAGCGTCACCGGACCGCGTTCGCTACCGGGACTCACTCAACAGCTTCGTAATTCGCCCCCGCGTCGGATCGTGCGGCGAGAGCTCCACCAAAACTCGGTCATTCGGCCGCAACCGGCTGAAGTTCGCCTTCGCCGCCGCCGTCGCGTGCGCTCGAACCCGCGCTCGCGACCCCAACTCCACCAGGTATCCCGCGCTCGGCAGGACCTCTAATACCGTGCCTTCCACTCCGCGGCCGCCTTCGCCTCGATCCTTTTCGGTCAGCATCCCGTCTCCGGCTGCCTCCGTCAGGGCCTGGTCAACACCCAGGGTCCACCGGCTGTAATCGCGACCACGTGCTCGAAATGGGCCGAGCACTTCCCGTCCGTCGTCACCGCGGTCCACTTATCCGAGAGCACCTTACTATCCGCCTTGCCCTCGTTCACCATCGGCTCAATCGCCAGCACCATGCCCTCTTTCAGGCGGGGGTTCTCATGGCTGCGATCCACATAATTCGGAACCTGAGGCTCCTCATGCAGCTTCGTACCAATGCCGTGCCCGACGAACTCCCGGACAATCGAAAACCCACTCTGCGTCACGTGCTTTTCCACCGTCCCGCAGATGTCGAACAACCGGTTACCCGGCTTGGCCTGCTGAATCGCCAGTTCCAGCGATTCCTGGGTCACCTTCAGCAGCCGCTTCACCGATTCATTGATCTCGCCGACCGGAACCGTCACTGCGGAGTCCCCAAAGTAGCCGTTCAACTCCACGCCCGTATCGATCGAAACAATGTCGCCGCTCTTCAATATCCGGCGGCTCGACGGCATCCCATGCACAATCTCGTGATTGACCGAGGTGCACAGCACATACGGATACCGCTTCCCCGCTGCCGGCACATAGTACCCTTTGAAAGCCGGTCTCGCACCCGCGTCACGAATCATCCGCTCCGCGACGTTTTCCAAATCCTGCGTCGTGACGCCTTCCTTCACCATGGCTGCCAGACTCTGGAGGATCTCGTAAACCAAGAGACCGCTTTTGCGCATCTTTTCCAGTTCCGACGGGCTCTTCCGCGTTATCATCTCACCTGGCTGCTCCGGCCAATTCACAAATCCGCTGGGCGATGACAGGCGGCGCCTCACTCGCTCCATCCAGCTCCACAAAGGAACGGCCATCCCTCGAGAAATACTCCAATAGCGGGCGCGTCTGCACCTCGTACGCTTCCAACCGGCGGCGAACGACGCTTTCCCGGTCATCATCACGGATCTGCAGAGGCGATTGACAGGCGTCACACACTCCCGCGCTCTTCGGCGGATTGGAGTGGACGTTGAACACGGCTCCACAGTCTGGGCAGTTTCGCCTGCCCGCAAGACGGCCAATAATTACATTGTAATCTACTTTGAGGTAGACCACGAACAAGCCCGCCCCGCGCCGCCGCAACGCCTCGCAGATCGTCTCCGCCTGCGACAACGTGCGCGGGTACCCGTCAAGGATGAAGCCCTGCCCGCAATCAGGCAGAACAACCCTGTCCTCAACCATCCGATTGATCAGGTCGTCCGGAACCAGATCACCCCCGTCAATCAGATGCTTGACCATTAACCCCAAATCATCGGCCCGCTGGATCCGTTCCCGCAACATGTCTCCGGTTGCGATGTGCGGAACCGCCAGGCACTCCTTCAACAACTTGGCCTGCGTCCCCTTCCCCGAGCCCGGGGGTCCGAACAGAATCAACGCGCGAGCCGGACCGTTGGCATCCGGCATACTAGGCCTTACAAACTCTCGTCTTAACCCGCACTTCTACGGCCGCGGATTCTTCCAGCCCGCGGAGTGAAACCCTCATAGTGGCGCATGATCAATTGGGCTTCCACCTGATTGACCGTGTCCATCGCCACGCCGACCACAATCAACAACGACGTGCCACCGAAATAGAACGTGACGCCCAGCCCATCCAACAGCCAGCGCGGGAAATACGTATCAATCCAATTCCCGACGAGCGGCAGATGCTGGAGCTTGATTCCGGAAATCATGATCGACGGAATCAGCGAAAGCAACGACAGATACAAGCCACCTACCACCGTGATCTTCGTGAGAATGCGGTTCAGATAGTCAGCGGTGTTCTTTCCAGGACGAATGCCCGGAATGAATCCACCATACTTGCGCATGTTGTCGGCTGCTTCGTTCGGATTGAAGATGATCGAAACGTAGAAGAAGCAGAAGAACACGATCCCGGCGGTGAACAGGACAATGTACAGGGGTTCTGAGTAGCCAATCGACCGGAGCGCTGCTTGCAGCCACGGAACGTCCTTCACGTAGGGAACCTGCAGCAACGTCTGAGGGAAGGCGAGCAGGGACGAAGCGAAGATCACAGGGATCACGCCGCCGGCGTTCACCTTCAAAGGAAGGTGCGTCGACTGGCCGCCCATCATACGCCGCCCAACCACGCGCTTGGCGTACTGGACCGGGATACGGCGCTCTCCGCGTTCCACGAGCACAATGAACGCCACCACCAAGATCATCACAATGATGATGATCAGCGTCTGGAACACATTCCACTGCCGCGTCAGGAAAACGTTGTTGTAGATCTCCTGAATGGCCTGCGGGAGCCCGACCACAATACCGGCGAAGATCAGCAGCGACATACCGTTCCCGATACCGCGTTCACTAATCTGCTCTCCCAGCCACATGATGAAGGCAGTGCCCGTGGTCAGACTGATGATGGTCATGAACACAAAGCCAAAACCAGGGTTCATCACGAAGTTGCCGTCGGAGGACTGGAGGGCCGTGGCAATGCCGAAACTCTGAAACACGGCGAGGATCACCGTCAGATAACGTGTCCACTGTGTGATCTTACGCCGCCCGAGTTCGCCCTCCTTGGAAAGCTTCTCGAGGGTGGGAACCACCACAGTCAGCAACTGGAGAATGATCGATGCCGTGATATACGGCATGATGCCCAGAGCGAAGATCGTCAGCCTGCGGAACATGCCGCCACTGAACAGATCGATGAAGCCAAACAGTGTGCCCTGATTCTGCTGAAAGAACTGCTCCAGACGGTTGGCGTCGATTCCCGGCGTGGGAATGTGGCCGCCAAGCCGGTAAATCGCAAGCAATCCGAGCGTGAACAGAATACGATTCCGCAGATCCGGAATCCGGAACACGTTGGCAACGGCTTCGAAAAACTTCTGCATGGGATAAGCCCCTGTCTCCGGCGCGCCCTTACTTCTTGTCCGCGCCGATCAGTTCCACGGTACCGCCGGCGGCTTCAATTTTCTTCTTCGCCGATTCCGAAATGAGGTGCGTCTTCACTGAAATCTTCCGGGTGAGTTCACCGGAACCGAGGATCTTCAGACCATCTTCCAGCTTATGGATCACACCCAACTCGAGCAACCGGCCGGGATCGAAGGAATCACCAGCCAGGTTCTCTAGCTTACCAACGTTGACCAGCGCGTAGTACTTCTTGAAGATGTTGGTGAAACCGCGCTTGGGCAAACGGCGGTGAAGCGGCATCTGGCCGCCTTCAAAACCGCGCATCATGCTGTAGCCGGAGATCGAGCGTGCGCCCTTGTGACCGCGGCCCGACGTCTTTGCGCGTCCGCTACCCATACCACGGCCAACGCGGCGCTGCTGCTTCTTCTGGCCATCCGGGGGTTTCAGTCCACTGAGATTCATGATTCTTTCTCCGCGCCCTTAGTCGACAATCCTTAACAGGTGAGGCACCTTCAGCACCATGCCGCGGAATCCGGCGTTATCCGGCCGCTCGACCACCTGGTTCATCTTTCGCAAACCCAGACTGCGCACGATCTTCTTGTGCTTTTCGGGCGTACAGATCGGGCTGCCAATGAGCTTGATCTTGATTTTTCCTTCCGCCATCTCAGTCAAGCCCTCCCTATTACACTTTCTCGACGGCCAAGCCGCGCACTTCCGCTACTTCGTTCTTGTCGCGCAACTGCTCCAGAGCGTTGAAGGTCGCCTTCACCGCGTTGTGCGGATTCCGCGAACCGAGCGACTTTGTCAGCACGTTCGGAATCCCCGCGGCCTCAATCACCGCACGCACCGAGCCGCCGGCGATGACGCCCGTACCTTGCGGAGCGGGCTTCAGAAGTACCAGTCCGCTGCCGAACCGGCCCACCACCTGATGCGGGATCGTGCTCCCGAGCACATGCACCTTGCGGAGATTCTTTTTGGCGGACTCAATGCCCTTCTTGATCGCGGCAGGCACTTCCTTCGCCTTGCCGGTGCCGAAACCAACCACCTTCTGTGCCGGGTCGCCAACGATGACAAGCGCGGAGAAGCTCAGATTCTTACCGCCCTTCACCACCTTGGTGACGCGGTTGATTGCGACCACCGTCTCCTTGAGTTGGAGTGCGCCCGTGTCGATCTTTTTCGTAGGTGTGGGAACCATTCGCTAAAACTCCAGTCCGGCTTCGCGGGCGGCGTCGGCCAGGGCCTTGATGCGGCCATGATAGAGGAAGCCACCGCGGTCAAATACGACCTTCTTGATACCCTGCGCGATCGCGCGCTCAGCCACCAGCTTGCCGATGGCCTTTGCGCCCGCGACGTTACCGCCATCGCCGGCGCTGGACGACTTCTGCGCCGACGACGCCGACACGATGGTGCGGCCCTGGCGGTCGTCGATAATCTGCGCGTAGATGTGCTTCAGGCTGCGGAAGACCGCCAGCCGCGGCCTTTCGGCGGTGCCTGCAATCTTCTTCCGGATGCGGGTGTGAATTCGGGTCCGGACTAAATCACGATTGACGGGTTTTCTCATGGCGTCAAATCTTCCTTACTTACCCTTACCGGCCGCGCCAGCCTTGCCGACCTTCTTCTTCAGCTTCTCGCCCTTGTAGCGGACGCCCTTGTTCTTGTAGGGATCCGGCGGGCGGAGCGCGCGCATGTTCGCCGCCACCTGCCCTAACAACTGGCGATCGAAACCGGACAGCGTAATCGCGGTCTGCTTTTCGATTTTGCACTCCACTCCGGAGGGAAGCACGAACTCGATCGGGTGCGAGTATCCGAGGCTGAAGGAAACGAAGTGCCCTTTCACATCCGCGCGATATCCGATGCCGACGATTTCCAGTTCCCTGACGAAACCAGCCGACACTCCCGTGACTGCGTTGGCAGCCAGAGCCCGCGTCAGTCCGTGCAGTGCCGCGAACTGATCGCTCGCGCGCTTCACTTCCAGACGGCCGTCCACCTGCTCGATCGAAATACCCTCCGGGATCGGAACGGTCAGCTTGCCCTTCGGGCCCTGAACGTCCAGCGTATCGCCGATGGCAATCTTCACTCCGGCAGGGACTGGAATTGGCTTTTTACCTACTCTTGACATGAGACTTTTGAGAGCCTTTCCTCGCTACCAGACCCGGCAGAGCAACTCGCCGCCCACGCCTTCCCTGCGCGCCGTCTTACCGGTCATCACGCCTTTCGGGGTGGTCAGGATGTTGATACCGAGCCCGCCCAATACCTTGGGAATTGAACCTGAGCCCACATACACGCGGCAACCCGGACGGGACACTCGCTCGATCTTGGAGATCACCGGCTGGTTGGCAGTCGTGTACTTGAGATAAATCTTGATGGTCTTCTTCGTTCCTTCATCCGCGATCTTGAAGTTGAGGATATATCCTTCTTCCTTCAGGATCCGGGCGATGTCCGCCTTGAGCTTGGATGCGGGTACGTCGACCTTGGCATGACGCATCTGCATCGCGTTCCGGATGCGGGTCAGCATGTCGGCAATTGGGTCGGTTGTGATCACCTGAGTATTCCCTCCGCTCCTACCAGCTCGATTTGGTCACGCCGGGAATCTCGCCCGCCAGTGCCAGTTGCCGGAAACAGATCCGGCACAGGTTGAACTTGCCAATGTAGCCGCGCGGCCGTCCGCAACGGAAACAACGGTTCCGCAGCCGGCAGGCGAATTTGACTTTCCGTCCGGAGGCCTTCGCTTCGGCAATCTTCTTCCGCAGCTTTTCGTCCTTTGCAATCTTGGCGTATGTGGCCATTCGATGTCTTTCCTCTTATTGCCGGAACGGCATTCCCAAATTCTTCAACAAAGCCAGCGCTTCCGCATCGGTCTTCGCAGTGGTGGTGATGCAGATATTCATTCCCTTGGTCTTTTCCACTTTGTTGTAGTCAATCTCAGGGAAGATCAACTGATCTTTCAGACCGAGCGTGTAATTGCCACGGCCATCAAAGCTCTTGCTCGACACGCCCCGGAAGTCGCGAACACGGGGAAGAGCGACATTGAACAGGCGGTCCAGAAACTCGAACATCCGGTCACCGCGCAGTGTCACGGTGCAGCCGATCGCCATGCCCTCCCGCAGCTTGAATGCGGCGATGGACTTGGTGGCCTTGGTGATGATCGGGCGCTGCCCGGCGATGGCCTGCAACTCCGCGACCGCGCCATCCATCAACTTCGGATTCTGGGTCGCTTCGCCGAGACCAATGTTCAGGGACACCTTCTCGACTTTCGGCACGGCCATCGGGTTACTGTACCCGAATTCCTTGGTGAGCGCCGGAACGACGCTCTTTCGATAGTGCTCTTTCAGCCTCGCCTTCATACTTCCTTAGCCCTTCCTGTCGAGCGTCTCGCCGTTCTTGCGCGCGATCCGGACGCGGCGGGTCTTGCCGCCGACGGTGTCCACTTTGAAGCCGATGCGCGAGGGAACGCCACCAGAGGTGAGGATCATCACGTTGGAAACGTGGATCGAGGACTCACGCTCGGCGATTCCGCCCTTGATCTGCCGCGCAGGGTTCGCCTTGGTGTGGCGCTTGATCAGCGCGATGCCTTCCACCAGGATGCGGCCGGTGTCGCGGTTCACTTCGAGAACGCGGCCCGACTTCCCTTTGTCGCGGCCCGCGATCACCTTCACCATGTCGTTCTTACGAATTCGGATCCGAGCGGGTGGCTCGGGTTTCTTGGCGCGTGGCATGTTAGATCACCTCCGGCGCAAGCGAAACGATTTTCATAAATCTCTTGTCGCGCAGCTCACGGGCAACCGGCCCGAACACGCGCGTTCCCACCGGCTCACCAAGTTCGTTCACCAACACCGCGGCGTTTGAATCGAAGCGAATGTAAGTCCCGTCCTTACGGCGGCTCTCCTTGCGCATGCGGACAATCACGCACCGCACGACCTTACCCTTCTTGACGTTCGAATCCGGGGCAGCTTCCTTCACGGCCGCAGTCACCACGTCGCCCAATCCGCAGCGAAGACCTTTGTCACCGCCGCGAGGCAGGATACAACTCAACTTGCGGGCGCCGCTATTATCGGCTACCTCGAGGATTGTTCTCATCCCGATCATGGGTTTCTCCGCCTCCTAATCCAATCAGACTGCCGCTTCGCCGACTTGGACGGCCTTGCGAACCACTTCCACGAGATTCCAGCGCTTCAACTTGCTCAGCGGGCGCATTTCCTCAATGCGGACCACATCGCCGGTCTTGGCCTGGCCCTGCTCATCGTGCGCATAGAACTTCTTGCGCAGCCGGATGATGCGCTGATACTTGGGGTGCGACACACGCCGCTCCACGACGACGACGATGGTCTTGGCCATCTTCGTCGAGACCACTTCGCCGATCTTTTCCTGCTTGTTGGGCTTTTGCTGTTCGGCCATGACTTACTTCTGAGCCCCTTTCTGAGCTTCCAGTTCGCGTTGCCGCAGAACTGTCAGGATCCGGGCCCGGTCCTTTCGCAATTCCTGATACTTCTTCATGCCGTCCATCTGGCCCATCGACATTTGGAACCGCAGCCGGAACATCTGGTCCTGCATGTCCTTCTGCTGGCCCTGCAACTCTTTCGTATCTGTGTCACGAATCTTATCGATCGTCATGGTTCTCTTGCCTCGCGGTTACACCTGCTCACGCATGACCAGCTTGCAGTTGATGGACAACTTCTGAGCCGCCAGACGCATCGCCTCAGTGGCGGTCTCCTTGCCAACACCTTCCATTTCGAAGAGCACTTTGCCCGGACGGATCACCACCACCCACTGCTCCGGAGCACCTTTTCCCTTACCCATACGGGTTTCGGCGGGCTTCTTCGTGATCGGCTTGTCCGGGAACACCCGGATCCAGATCTTTCCACCGCGCTTGATGTAGCGGGTCATGGCGATACGGGCGGCTTCAATTTCGCGGTCCGTCACCCAGCCACATTCCAGCGCCTTCAAACCGTAGTCGCCAAAGGACAACTTCGAGCCCCGCCAGGCCTTCCCGGTCATACGCCCGCGCTGCTGCTTGCGGAACTTGACTTTTTTTGGCATCAACATGGCGTTTGAATCTCCTTCTCTCCCTTAGCGGCTTACTTGTTTTCGCCTTCTTTGTTTTCCTGCTTCCAGGCCGGGGGCACTGGATTGGCGATGGGTGGAACCAGGGGCGCCGGTCCCTTCGCTTCGGGATGCTCGGCAGGCTGAGCCTGCACGGGCACATGCTCGGCGGCAGGCTGCGGCCGGGGCCCACGATCGCCTCTATCGCCCCGGTCTCCACGATCCCCACGGTGATCGCCACGGTTATCGCGGCGAGGACCGCGGTCACCGCGCGGCTGACGGCGCGGCTCGGGCTCATTGCGCGTCACCGCGCCACGGCGGACCTGGCCATCGAGAATCTCACCCTTGTACACCCAGGTCTTGATCCCGATCACTCCATAGGTGGTGCGCGCCTCGGCGAATCCGTAATCGATATCCGCACGCAGTGTATGCAGCGGCAACTGACCCTGGAGATACCACTCGCTACGGGCGATTTCCGCGCCGTTCAAGCGGCCCGATACGCGAACCTTGATACCCTTGCAGCCATAGCGAAGCGCCGCTTCCACGGACTTACGCATCGCCCGGCGGAACGCCACGCGCTTTTCAAGCTGCAGCGCGATCGATTCCGAGATCAACTGCGCGTCGGCATCCGGCTTGTGAACTTCCTGAATGTCGATAAAGACTTCGCGCTTGGTCTTTTTGGCAAGATCCTGCTTCAGCTTTTCGATTTCAGCGCCCTTGCGTCCGATGATGATGCCAGGACGCGAAGTGCGAATCGTGATGCGAAGCTTGTTGCCGGGCCGGTCGACTTCGATCGACGAAATGCCGGCGGCCTTCAGCCGGTCGCGCAAGGCTTCCTTCAGATCGAGATCTTCCTTGAGCAGCTTGGCGTAATCCTGTTTGGCAAACCAGCGCGAGCGCCAGGTTTTGGTTACGCCGACTCGGAATCCGTAGGGATGGACTTTCTGACCCATGCTCTAGCTTGCCTCTTCTTCTTTCGCGGCCACCGGACTATTCTTCTCTCCCACCTTGACCACAATGTGCGCGATGCGCCGTTGATAGCGGTAGGCGCGGCCCATCGGAGCCGGGCGGATGCGCTTCATGCGCGGCCCCTCGTTGACGTAGGCCTCGGTCACAATCAGCTTGTCGACATCGAAGTCGAGCGACTTGCGCTCCGCGGTCTGCTCGGCATTGGCAATGGCCGAGTTCAGCACCTTCTCAACGGACGGAGCGATCTTCTTGTTGGTCGTGCGCAGAATGTTGATCGCATCACCGGCCTTGCGGCCACGAATCAAATCCACCACGAGGCGCGCTTTTTGCGCTGAGATCCTGACGTATCTGGCTTCCGCTTTCGCTAACATGACAAAGCGCTCCCGTAATTACTTCGACTTATCCGCTTTCGCCGCGTGACCCTTGAAGGTCCGCGTCGGCGAAAACTCACCGAGCTTGTGGCCCACCATGTTCTCGGTGACATAAACCGGAATGAACTTCTTGCCGTTGTGTACCGCCAGGGTGTGGCCAATAAAGTCGGGGATGATGGTGGACCGCCGCGACCAGGTACGAACCACTTTCTTCTCGTTGGCGGCATTCAGCTTGCCGACCTTGACGAGAAGGTGCTCGTCAGTAAAGGGTCCCTTCTTAAGTGAACGCCCCATGCCTTACTTTCTCCTCGTGACAATCATGCTGGCAGTACGCTTGTTGTTGCGGGTCTTGAATCCGCGGGTCGGCTGCCCCCACGGCGTGACCGGATGCCGGCCGCCCGAAGTGCGGCCCTCGCCGCCACCGTGCGGATGGTCGACCGGGTTCATCGAGACACCGCGGTTGTGCGGCTTGCGTCCGAGATAACGTGTGCGCCCGGCCTTGCCCAGCGCCACGTTCTCGTGATCGAGATTGCCCACCTGGCCGATGGTGGCCATGCAAAGCACATGCACCTTGCGAACTTCACCCGAGGGCAACTTCACCAGCGCGTAGTCGCCTTCCTTGGAAACCAACTGTGCGGCTCCGCCCGCGGTACGAACCATCTGGCCGCCTTTGCCGGGCTTCAGCTCAATGTTGTGGATCGTGGTACCGGCGGGGATGTTCTTGATCGGCAAGGCGTTGCCGATCAGGATGTCCGCGGTGGGGCCCGAAACCACCGTCCGCCCCACTTCCAATCCGACAGGCGCCAGGATGTAGCGCTTCTCGCCATCCACGTAGTGCAGAAGGGCGATGTTGGCCGAACGGTTGGGATCGTATTCGATGGATGCGACCTTGGCGGGAATGCCGGCCTTGTCGCGCTTGAAATCGATGATGCGGTAGGAACGCTTGGCCCCGCCGCCGCGGAAACGGCTGGAGAGCTGGCCCAGATTGTTGCGGCCACCGCTGCGGCTCTTGCCGGCTGTCAGTGACTTCTCCGGCTCCTGCTTGGACAGATGATCGCGGACGATCGACGTCTGGAAGCGGCGTGTGGGCGTGGTGGGACGGTAAGTTTTGATCGCCATCTCTTATAACTCCGCGTACTCCGGAACTTTCTGTCCCGGCTTCAGACGAACATAGGCTTTCTTCCAGTCCGGGCGGTAACCAGCATAGCGGCCACGGCGGCGAAGCTTTCCTTCGAAAGTCGCGGTGCGGACTTGATCCACTTTCACCTTGAAGAGCTTCTCCACGGCGTGCTTGATCATCACCTTGTTGGCTTCAGGGTGCACTTCGAAGCAGAGCGTGTTCTCGCCCTCCTTCTTACCAACGCCTTTTTCGGTAACGATGGGCCGTTTGATGATTTGGAATTGGGTCACCATTAGGCAAGGCCCTCCGACAGTTTCTTCGCCGCAGCTTCGGAAAGCAGGATCTGCTTGTAACGCAGCAGGTCGTAAGTGGTGACTGCGCGGCTTAGTACAGCCTTCACACCCGGAATGTTGCGGGAACCCATTTCCAGGTTCTTGTTCTCACCGGCTTCCACGAGCAGGCAGGTCCGCGGATTGTCGAACTTCTTCAGCGTGCCGGCGACCGTGCGGGTCTTATGGTCAGCGAAGGCAAACGACTGCACCACCTTCAGCTCGCCGTCCCGCAGCTTCGCGGAAAGCGCGGAGCGCAGAGCACCCAACAACATCTTCCTTGGCAGCCGGTACGAATAATCGCGTGGAACCGGGCCGTGGACTGTGCCGCCGTGCCGCCAGATAGGTGACCGGATTGATCCCATACGCGCGCGGCCAGTACCCTTCTGCCGCCACAGCTTCTTGCCCGATCCGGAAACCTCGCGGCGAACCTTCGTCTTGTGGGTGCCCGAACGGATCCCGGCCATGTAGTGCCGGACGGACTCATACAGAAGGGCTTCGTTGACCGCCGCGCCGAACACCTGATCGGACAGCTCGATCTCGCCTACCTTCTGGTTCTCAAGATTGACAACATCTACTTTCGGCATGGCGAGTTATCCCTTCTTGGCGCGGCGCACAACCACGTAGCCACCATTCGGTCCCGGAATCGCGCCCTTTACCATCAGCACATTGTCCTCGGGGTCGATGTTCACGATCTCCAGGTTGCGAACGGTCACGTTCTGCACACCCATGTGGCCAGCCATGCGCATGCCGGGAAACACGCGCGACGGAAAGCTCGATGCGCCGATGGAGCCGGGCGCACGGTGAAACATCGATCCATGCGATGCCGGGCCGCCACGGAAGTGATGGCGCTTCACCAGGCTCGCGTAACCGCGCCCCTTGCTCACGCCCGTCACATCCACCATTTCTTTCGGCTTGAACTGATCCACCAGGACCTTGTCGCCCACCTTCGGATCACCGTCACCAGGCAACAGGCGCAGTTCCTTCAGAAACTTCACGCCCTCCGCGCTGGCCTTCTTCAAATGACCGGCGGCCGGCCTGTTCGTCCGGGACGCTTTGGCGAATTCGAGCAACCCAAGCTGGATCGCGTTGTAACCGTCGGAGGTGGCGGTCTTGCGCTGCACCACGACGCAGGGTCCCGCCTTGACCAGCGTCACGGGCACCACTTGCCCGTCGGCGCGGAACACTTGCGTCATACCGATCTTCTTACCTAGAATTCCTGGGCCCATAATTCCCCCAAGGAGGAACGGCTAGCGAGGGTTTCGGCTGGAGCCTCTGCCCCCCGCTGCTGCCGCCGTCCTACTTTTTGTCCTTGCCAAATGCCTTGATTTCCACATCCACACCGGCCGGCAGATCGAGCTTCATCAGCGCATCCACCGTGTCCTGCGTCGGTTCGAGAATGTCCAACAGACGCTTGTGAGTGCGCATCTCGAACTGCTCGCGCGACTTCTTGTCGACGTGGGGAGAACGGTTCACCGTGTACCGCTGCCGGATCGTGGGCAGCGGGATTGGCCCCGCAATGTGAGCCCCCGTCCGCCGCGCAGTCTCCACGATCTCCGTTGTCGATTGATCGAGGATCCGGTGGTCGTATGCTTTCAATCGGATGCGAATGCGTTCTCTCAGCATTGGTTCTTACTCGTTTTCCACTTCAAGGCTTGTCCGAGGTGGTGGGATCCTACTCGAGGATCTCCGTCACCGTGCCTGCGCCCACCGTGCGGCCACCTTCACGAATTGCGAAGCGCAACCCCTTGTCCATGGCCACCGGCGTGATCAGTTCCACCGTCAGATTCACGTTGTCACCGGGCATCACCATCTCGGTGCCTTCC
>JAEUQE010000213.1 GCA_016789785.1 Bryobacterales bacterium | reverse complement strand
CGTTGTCGGCTTTCGCCAGATCGGCTTCGAAGTCCGTGAACAGATCGTCACCCGCAACAAAGTGATACGCGTAAGGGAACCCCTTCGCCTTCGACTTTCCGCCGCGCAAGTGACAGGAACCACAGATCGACGTGACCTTGCGCGCATCGCCGCGCTGCTTCTTTGACAGCAGAATGAGTGAAGTGTCGTTGGTGTGTTCGAGATTCACCGCGCCGTGACAGGCATAGCAATCGATGCCGTAGTATTGGAAGGTCTTCGTCTCGCCGTTGACGGCAGTCGTGTGACAGCCCGCGCAGCGGTCGCCGAACTTCGTTTCATTCCAGGCGCCATCGCGTTCGCGGATGGCGAACTTGCCGTATCCCGATTTGCGCAACTCGCGAGAGTGATTGCGTCCGCCGAGCCCGAACTCATCCTTCGCGCCAGCCTTCTCCCGCACCGTGTTCGCATGGGCGTTCTTTTGCCAGCCGGGCCCGATGTCGTTCCGATGGCAGAACAGGCATTCTTCTCCGTGCACGAATTCGGGATGGTCTTTCCGCTGCGCGAGCAGGCAATGAGGCGCTACGTGGATTGCAAGCACGGCCCATGCAAGCAACTTCATGGTTTCGCCGCGTGGCCCTCCACCACTTCGATCGCGATCTGGTCGGGCCCCTCAACAAGGAACGAGCGTTGCCGGGTTCCCTTGATCTTGCTGGGCTTCGACAGCATGTGCACGCCGCCGTCCTGCATCCGCTTGAGTGCCGCATCGAGGTTGTCTACGCTGAACGCCACATGATCAAACACGGTGCCGCGGGTGGATCGGAATCGCTGATGTCCGCGATAGCCTGCCGGATAGATGATGACGTTGACGTTGTCGATATTGAAACTGGCCGATGGCGCTACTTGTACATCGCGGTACATGCGAGTCTCCGGCCGGCTCTTGCGAGCCTTCACGCCAAGGTGCTGCTCATACCAATCCGCTGCTTTGTGCGGATCCGCGCTGAACAGATGAAGATGGCCGAAGTGATGATGCCGCGCTGTGTTCAGTTCGATCAACGCATGATCCGGCCCGTCGACATAAGCGTAAAAGAAACCTTTGAAATTGGCCAGATCACTGATGTCCGTGAGCGGAGTATGGAACTTCGTGCCACTCTCGATCTGTTTCTGATACGCAGCGGGCATGTCTTCCGCACCCCACCCGATATGCCAGATCGGCGATTCCGCGGAATCAGCAATCCGCTTCGCCTTCTCGAAAAGCAACCACGATTTTTGCGCCCACACCGCGGGCTTTCCGGCGTACACTGACGATTCACAATCGAACTTCGAAGTGTAGAAGCGCTGCGCCAACTCGGGATTCGTGGCGTTGATGTGCACATGGTGAAAGTGCGCGGTTTGCCCGTATGCCGCGCACACGCAAAAGAGAAGCCCCGGGAATCGCATCAGTCCGCGGCGCGCACCCAACCGTAGGCTTCGTTGGATCGTTCGCCGCCGTGGTCGTGATAGGCGACCTTCAACTTGTCGATCGCGTCCGCGGGCAGTGCCTGCCGCTTCTTCTTCACATCAAGCCCGTAGATCTTGGCAGCGTTCAGGCCGAAGATGTTCGCCTTGTCCTTCTTCGAGAGTTTCTTGTAGCCGAACTTTTCGCACAACTCATCGGAGATCTGGAATCGCTTGAACGCTTCGATTACCCATTGCGGTGATCCCCACCACAGGCAATCCGTTCCCCACACCACATGGTCCGCTCCATAGTGCTTCACATTCTTGCCGATCCCGTGCATCGCAACCACGGGATTCGCGATCACGAGCGGCCCGAAGAAGCTGCCGATCTCGCAATACACGTTGTTGATTTTCGGATTGCGCTTCTTGATATCCATTAGGATGGAGTGCCATTGGAAGTCGCCCGTGTTGGGATCGTACTCATTCGCCTTCTCCCAATCCGGCTCGTTCGGACCATGCTTCAGTGCCGAGTGATAGATGATGAACGTGAGGTCCGGGTTGTTCAGCGCGGCCTTCTCCACATCTTTTGGATTCGCAAGATGTCCGAGCGTCCGCGACTGGTACGAATAGCCCTTGTGGCAACTGAAGATCTTCAGCCCTCGCTTGCGAGACTCTTCGTAGAACCATGCCGCGTTCTCATCATCGAGCTGAAACCCTCCACCGGACCGGCCTGGATCCGTGTGGCAATACCATTTCCATGAGGAGATCTTGTACTTCTTGATTTCGCGGTCCATCTGTTCGAGGATCGCCGCCTTGTCGGGTTTGTTGTTGACCTTGTCCCAATAGTGATTAGGCGCGAGATTGCCTTGCGCAAACGACCGCGTGGTACCGCCGGCAAGCGCATTGATCTTGTCGCGCGATTCCGCCATCAGCCAGCTCGGAAGAATCGCGATCCCCTCGCTGCGGGCCTTCCCCTCCGGAACATTGCCTTTCTCATCGCGCAAACGCTCGCGGCCCGGCACTCCGGAAATCACCACCACGTCGGTCTCGGAATCGAAGTACATCTCCTTCACGAAGTTGAGGAACGAGTAAGCGTCCTTGTCGTTCTTCAACTGGAAGCCCATGTTCTTCACAAACTCCATGTTGCGGAACTGCAAGGCATAGCCATCCGTAAAATGGCCTTGCACGTCCATGATGAAGTACTCTCCCTTGGGATACTTCTCCGCGGCCGCCGCCGGCTCCCAACTCTCGGCATCGTCGACCTCGAAGTTGTTGCCCCACACTTTGTTCGACGCGAGGAAGCACGTAGCAAGCCCCATGGATGTGGCCATGAATGCGCGGCGGTCCATGCCCAACTTGCGCGCGCGGATTTCGGAGAACTCTCCGATCAGGGTCTCCACCTGCTTCTGCTTTGCAGTCTGCGGGCGGGGGATGAATTCCTCGTTCGAGACGATCTGCGTGGGCATGGGCGAGATCACGCCCTTCTTGCGGTCACGGTCGGCTTTGCGAATCCACATAGATATTTGTGAATGGTACACGCTCGCCAGGCATAGGGCAAGCCGCTCGGCCCGGCTGTCAAGCGCCACGTTACACTCCAAGCGGCCAGCGCACCCCAGGCGAGGAATGACTTGAGATTGTTGGGCCACAACCACGCGTGTTATGATGAGGTGAATCACGGTGGCTATAGCTCAGTCGGTAGAGCGCTGGATTGTGGTTCCAGAAGTCGTGGGTTCAAATCCCACTAGCCACCCCAATCCCCCGCCCTCACCTCTCGCGCGTCACAACCCAAACTCCGGCCATCGCCAGCACTCCGCCGATCAGTAGCGTCGCCCGCAGAGGCTCAGCGAAGATCCAGCCGCTCAGCGCCACTCCGCACACCGGCACGAGAAAAGCGAACATCGAGAGCATTCCCGCCGAGTGCTTCTTCAGCAGCTCCGCCCACACAATGAAACAAATCCCAGCAACAATGATTCCCTGGTACGAAATGGCCGCCACTGCCTGCCAGGTCACCTCGCCATGCACCATCGGCTCCGACATTGCGGCGATCACGAGAAACAGAGGCACCGACCATGCCATCTGCCATACGACCGCACGCACCGGGTCGACCGTTTGCACGAGGTAACGAGTGTAGACCTGCCGCACGCCCAGCAAGGCCGCTGAACTCACCATCATCAAGTTGCCCAACACCGGCTTCGGCGCGAGTTTCGATACCGGTTGGCCGAATGCCAGCATCGCAACACCAGCCATCGCGAGACCCAGCCCGAGGATGCGCGTGCCCGAGAGGCGATCTTCCAAACTGGGCCCGGGCGCACGCACCGCAACGATATGCCCCGTCAGATTCACGAACACCGGATACGAATTCAGAATCACAACGCCGTACGCGGGCGACGTCAATTCCGACGCTGTGTTCAGGAGCGCGATCTGTGTGGTGAACAGCACACCGAGGCAGAACAATGGTCCCCATTCGCCCGGCACCGGCAGGATCGCGACGCCGCGGCTTCGGGCCCATCCCGCAACGAACACCACGCCAAGCGCCATTCGCCAGAACGCACTCCACAGCGGCGGCACACTGTCGACGCCGATGCGAATCGACACTACGTTGCCGCCCCAGAGCACCGATACGGCAATGGCGAGCAGAACACTGGTGAGGCCGAGCGGTTGGGGCAAACCGTTACTGTATCATCGCTGCCGCGGCGTCTACTGCACGATCGAAAGGCTCGCCACTGTGCGCGCGCCCAGGCGCAGTTGGTTCACAATCTTCCCCTTCTCATCCACCTCAACAATGCGCCGGCCCGTATAATCGTTGATCAGCAGATTGCCGTTCGGCAGCACTTCCACTCCCGACACCCAGCCGAAGCGTAACTCACCCGACGCGCCGCCCACCGATCGCACCACCTTGCCCTGACGGTCCACTTCCAACAACTCACCAGGATCGGAGATGCTCACTAGCGTGTTGCCGTTGGCGAGCCGCCGGCCCTGATACACCTTGCGCTTGCTGCCCTCCGCCGCCTGCCACTGCCACACGACCTTGCCTTCGCGATCCACCTCGATCAGCTTCGCATCGGCCTCCACCGCGATGAGCGTGGTGCCCACATCGGTACGCCGCGAGTTACGCATGCGCATGTTCTTGATATCGTCGCTTGCGTAAGTCCAAACGGTCTTGCCTGCCCGATCCACTTCCATCACACGGCCAGCCCGCGCATCGCCGATCAGCGTGTTGCCATTTGCCAGGCGCTGCGCCGCGAGAGGATGCTGCAACCCCTCGCAACATTCCCACACCTTCTGCTGCTTTGCATCAATCTCGATCACCTTGCCCTTCGGCCCCATCGTAAACAGCACATTTCCACCCGGCAGACTCTGCACATCATGACCGCGCTCATTCGGAACTCGCCACAACTCTTCGCCCGACGGCCACAGCACCGCCACCACTTCGCCTTTGGGCCCATGATCCGAGATCAGGATCTTCGTCTGCGCCTGAGGCTTCAGATGCTTGTCGAAGAACGCCATCAGACGCGCCTCGGCACGATCCGCGTCGGGGCCTTTGAATCCATGCCCAGCACCGGTAATCGTTTCCAGTTCCGCCGCCGCGCCCGCGCTGATCAGCTTTGACGTGATCCACACGGCGTGCTCATAGGCGACGTACTTGTCCTCGGTGCCTTGCACGGAGAGAACCGGTGGAGCCAGTGGCGTCACATAGTGAATCGGACTCGCGATGAGATGCTCGCGGCGGTTGTTCCAGAGATCGCCGCCGATGAACATCGGCAGCACGACATGGGCATCCACGCTCTTGCCATAGGACTCTGTGAAATCCGTTGGACCGTAATAGTTCACCACTGCCTGCACCGCGCTCGATTGATCCTGATTCGGCCCCGATCCTTCGAACACCTTCAGCGGCCCGGTCAATCCCACCATCAATGCGAGATGGCCCCCTGCCGATCCACCAGTCACTCCGATGCGATGCGGATTCACGCCATACTTCGCGGCGTTCGCTCGCAGGAATCGCACCGCGGCCTTCGCGTCTTCCACGGCAGCGGGGAATTGATGGCGCGGTGCAAGGCGGTAGCTGATGGTGGCGGCGACGTAGCCTCGCTGGGCTAGCTTGATGCAAAGTGCGCGATATCCATAGCGCGTACCGGCGCGGAATCCGCCGCCATGAATCGCGACCACAACCGGATGCGGGCCTGGCGTTGCGGGCCGAATGATGTCCATCGCCACGCGCTCGCCCACGCGCGAGTACTCGACATCCACGTCGGCGATCAATCCATCGGGAAGCTTCAGTTCCGGCGGCGGTGCGTTTTGCGCAGCCAGTGACGATGCGATCACGATCGAAGCGAAGAGGTTCCGGAATTGCACCGTGAAAGCTTATCATGAGCGTGCTCTCGAACAGCGCCATGCATTTGATACGCTAGCTGGAATGCATCGCAGATCTGGACTGTTCGTGCTTGCCGCGCTGTGTCTGGGCGCGTTCCTTTATGCGCAATCGGGAGGCAAGAAGTACCGCACTTCGCCCACGGGATATCGCGACACGCCCGTGCTTCCTGGCCAGAAATGGAAAGTGCACGATATCGACCGCCCCAAGCCGCGCATGGTTACGCCGGCGGCTCAGATTGGCCAGCCGCCCTCCGATGCGATTGTGCTCTTCGATGGCAAGGATCTTTCGCAATGGACGAATGAAAAGAAGGGCAAGCTTGTGCCGGCGGCGTGGAAGGTGGAGAACGGCTACATGGAAGTGACGCCGGGCGCCGGAACGCTGATCTCGAAAGAGAAGTTCGGCAACGCGCAGTTCCATGTCGAATGGGCGGCCCCGGTGGAGCTCTCCGGCGACAGCCAGTGGCGTGCCAACAGCGGCTTCATCATCATGAATCGCTACGAGATTCAGGTGCTCGACTGCTACAACAATCCGACTTACGCCGATGGGCAAGCCGGGTCCATCTATGGCCAGTGGCCGCCGCTTGCGAATGCGTGCCGCAAGCCGGGCGAATGGCAAAGCTACGACATCGTCTTTGAAGCGCCGAAGTTCGAAGGCGACAAACTCGTCAAGCCCGCTTACGCGACGGTGTTTCACAACGGCGTGCTGATGCATCACCGCCAAGAGATCATTGGCCGCATGGCTCATCGCGTGGTGGGCACCTATGCGCCGCATGCGCCGGAAGAGCCGCTCGCCTTGCAGGATCACGATGTGCCGGTTCGTTATCGCAACATCTGGGTGCGGCGTCTGAAGGGCTACGACGAGTAGTCAGCCGCCCGTTCACCCAGCAGCATGTAGGTCGCGGTGCCGATCGCGCAGAGCGTGCCACGTTCATCGCTCACTTCCACCGTGCCCGTGCACAGTGTACTTCCCGTCTTCACAAGCTTCGCCTGCCCGCGTGCCACGGCGGACTTCATCAGCGGCCGCAGATAGTTCACCTTCAGTTCCACCGTTGTAGAGTTGCGCTCAATCCTCGCCGAATGCTCCATCGCGTACCAAACGCATTCATCCACCAGCGTTGCGATCAGCCCTCCGTGCAGCGATCCATCCGCATTGAAATAGAAATCGCGAGTGTCAAACTCGATGATGACGCCGTCCTCCATCACCTCCACCACGCGGATGGCAAGCCACGCCGTGAAGTTCATGCGAACAGTTCCATCACCGGCTTGCCCTTGCCATCTTTGGTGACGTAGAACGGCCGCTTCTCCACTTCGTAGCCGGTGTCGGGCGCAATGCCCATCGCACGATAGATAGTTGCATGCAGATCTTCAATGCGAATGGGCTTCTCAATCGAGATCGTGGGCCGCTCGTCGGCGGTCCTGCCGTAGAGATAGCCGCGCTTCATGCCGCCGCCGATCAGCAACACGGAGCCCGCAGCCGTGAAGTGCCGGTGCATGCCATAGTGTTTGATCTCCTGAATCACGTCCGGCTGCTGCGCCTGATCTTTCACCAGCTTGTCCGGCTTGCCTTCCACCATCATGTCGCGCCCGAACTCGCTGGCGAGCACGATCAAGGTGCGGTTCAACAATCCGCGCTCCTCCAGGTCGAGCACCAACTGCGTGATGGGCCGGTCAATCTGCTGCTTCATCTCCTTCGCCCGCAGATGCCCGTTTTCATGCGAATCCCAGTGACGGAACGGAATGTATTCCGTGGTGATCTCAATGAAGCGCGCGCCCGCTTCCGTGAGCCGGCGCGCCAGCAGACATCCCAACCCAAAGCGTCCCGTGTTGTACTTGTCGTAACTCTCTTTCGGTTCCAGCGAGATGTCGAAAGCCTTCGCCGCGGGCGACGTCATGAGACGGTAGGCGCTGTCCACGGATCGCAGCAGTGACTGTTGTTGATAATCGCTGCCGTGGCGCATCACCGGATTCTGTTCCAGAAGTTTGCGGTATTGCTGCTGACGCCGCTCGAAGCGTGACGCGGAGATATGCGCCGGTGGACGCACCGCGGCTGCCGCATCTCGAGGGTCGGGCACCAGGAACGGCCCATACTCCGACCCGAGAAAGCCAGCCGTGTGGAACGCTTTCACGGCATCGCTCTCCGCGCCGATGTCGAGGTTCTGTCCGATATCGACGAACGCCGGGACATCCGCATGCTTCGGTCCAAGCGTCTTCGCAATCATCGCACCCATGTGCGGCGCGGCCACCGACAATGGCGGAACGTAGCCAGTATGCCAGTGATACTGATGGCGCGAGTGCAGGATGAAGCCGAGGTCCGCGGCCTGATAGGTGCGGATCAGCGTCGCACGATCCATGATGGATGCAACACCTTCCAGCCCCTGCGATAGCTTGATGGGATCGACCTTTGTGTCAATCGCCGGGAACGTGCTCAACACGCGCTTGCTTTCGATGCCCTTTTCGAATGGCGTGTATGCCTTCGGATCGAAGGTCTCCGTCTGCGCCATGCCGCCCGCCATCCAAAGCAGGATCAGCGTGTCGGCTGTCGCCTCGGGCTTCTTCGACTCCGAAGCCAGCGCCCGCGGTTGGCCACTCGTCAACGCGGAGAGCAATGCCGCGCCCGTCGCGCCAACGAATCCACGCCGCGTCAATTGATCGAGAATCTGTTTTTCCTGCATGTCGTCACCGGATGTACTGAAATTCAGGCGACACCAGAATCGCCCAAAGAAAGTCCTCTGTCCCGTCTACTGTCAGTTTCTCACCTAGAATGCCGCGCGCCACTTCGCGCTCACCCGGCGTTGCCTCCCGCTGCAGCGCGTAGCGGTACACATACGTGATGAGAGTCTCAGCCGTGAAACGCTGTTTCGGAGCGTTCACAGGAGTTGTCTGCTCCAGCCGCACCATGCGCTTCGCATCCGGCTCCTCATCGAAGACAAAAAAGCGAATGGCTGGCCCGATGTCGGAAGCTTTGCTCGCCGCGGTCACTTCTGCGGTGGCGCGGAAACGCTCAAACTTCTTGCCATTCAGGTCCACTACCAACCTCGCGGGTAGCGGCAAATTCTCCGGATCCACGCCCTTCAGCAGATCCGCAAGGCGGGTCTCTTCCTTGCCTTTCACCAGGACGGCATCCTTCCACACCGGCACCACGCGCGCCGGATCATACGAATCGACATTCTCCACAATCAGCCACAGCTTCTTCGCTTTCTTGATCTCGACATCCGCCTTCGACGCATTGCGGCGGATGATGCCGCTATCGAACAGGTTCTCCGGTGGCGCCGGTGGTTGCTCCACCAAACGTTGTGCCGCATCATGCAGCCAGTTCGCCAGGAAGACGCCGTTGACCAGCTCCAAGGACTGCAAAGTGGTTGGCGATACCAACCGGTCTGTTACCACCTGATCACGAATCGGACGTCCCAGCGCGCGGCTCAGTGCGCTGCTTTTCAACTCCCAATCGCGAACATAGCGTGCAGGCTCGGCCTTGGCGCTGGTACGAAAACGCCATTCGCCGGTGATGGACGCGACAGCATCGGCAAACTGCTCCGCGCTCAACCGCCGCTTGTGCGGACCGCGAAACGTGTACTTGTCACCTTGCTTCTGCACGGCATCCGTGGATGCGAGTTGATACGCGCGCGAAGTCATCAGCCTGCGCAGCAAATGTTTCGGATCGTACTTGTGATCCGCAAAGTCGCTGGCCAGCCAATCCAGCAGGTCGGGATTCCACGGTTCCGCCGACATGTCATCCACGGGCTCCACCAGCGCTCGTCCGAAGAGCTGCTTCCAGTAGCGATTCACCAGCGTGCGTGACAGACGTCCGTTCTCCGGCATGGTGAATAACCGCGCCGCCTCGGCCCGCCGCTCATCCAGCGTGCCCTCCGTTCGTACTTCGCCCAACTCCGGGAACAGGAACTTCGGCTTCGACATCTCTCCCGTCTTCACGTCGCAGCGAATCAATTCGAGCGGCTCCGGCGAAAAGAAACTCGCCAGACCGTAAGCGTCGCGCAGCTTCCAGCTGCTGATAAAACTGTCGTGGCACGAGTTGCACTTCAGGTTGATTCCCAGAAACGTCTGCGCGCTGTTCTGCGCAGCCTGCAGCGGAGGACGTTCCGACGCGGGCACTTCGCCACGCCACGTCACTCCGAGAATGAAGCCCTCCGGATCGCCTTTCTTTGCGGGATTGAGCAACGCCGCAACAAAGCGGTCATACGGCATGTTGTCCTCAAGCGCACGCCGCAGCCACGGAGTAATCGACTTGCGCTCGCCGTAATACACCACGCCTTCGTCATTGCGCAGCAGATCGTTCCAGAAGCTGATCCAATGGCCCGCGTAGTTCACCTTGTGGGCCAGCAAACGATCGATCAGCTTCGTGCGCTTATTGGCATCGCGATCCGATTCGAACTTCGAGAGTTCTTCCGGCGTGGGCAGCAATCCCCACAGATCGAGCCACGCCCTTCGCGCGAAAACCGCATCGCCGACCACATCGCCCTTCGTCTTCAGGAACGCATCCACGGGATGAGATTCGCCCGGCGGAACATCGGGACGATGCGGCTTCAAGGGCGCCACCCATCGCGGCGCCAGCACCGTCTCCGGGCCCTTCGCACCCTCGTCAATCCATCGCTTCAAGACATCCACTTCCGCGGCGCTCAGCGGAGCACCGTTCATCGGCATCCGCGGCGTTTTCTCTCCCGTGATCCGCAGCATCAACAGGCTCGCCGCGCTCTTGCCCGGTACGATTGAGGGACCGCTCGCACCGCCGCGCAGCATCTCGCTTCGAGTGTTCACAGCCAGACCGCCCTGCCCGCGTTCGCCGGTGTGGCACCCCGCGCACCGCGCCGTCAGGATCGGATGTACCTCTCTGGAAAAGTCCACTGCCGCGAATGCCGGAACGGCAAACACCAAAAACCATCGCATCATCGTGATATTCACCATATCGCACGCTGCTGTAAACTTTCACCATGGCTTTGTCCCGCCGTCATTTCCTCGCCACCGCTGCGTCCGCGGCTTCCGCGCCGGCGATTCTCCGTGCGCAGTCCCGCCGCCCCAATGTCATCGTCATCATCACGGATGATCAGGGCTATGGAGATCTCTCTATTCACGGCAACGACAAGATCGAAACTCCGCACATGGATTCGATCGCGAAGGACGGAATTCAGTTCACGCAATTCCACGTGAACCCTGTCTGCTCGCCCACACGGTCCAGCCTGATGACCGGTCGCTACTACTATCGAACCGGTGTCGTCGACACGTATCTCGGCCGCTCCATGATGCATGCCGATGAAGTGACTGTCGCCGAATGCCTGAAGGCGGACGGCTACCGCACAGGCCTCTTCGGCAAATGGCACCTGGGCGACAACTACCCTCTGCGATCCATCGACCAGGGCTTTGAAGAGTCGTTGAATTGCACCGGCGGCGGGCTTACCCAACCCTCCGACCCGCCCGGCAATACCTACTTCGATCCCATGCTGCGCCACAACGGCAAGTGGGAGAAGAACAAGGGCTACTGCACCGACATCTTCATGAATGCCGCGATGAGCTGGATTGAGGCGAATCGCAATCAGCCGTTCTTCACCTACATCGCAACCAACGCGCCGCACGACCCGCTGCAGATTGATGAGTCCTACGTCGAGCCATTCCGCAAGAAAGGCCTGAACGACATCAATGCCAAGACCTACGGAATGGTGAAGAACGTGGATGACAACATCGGCAAGCTTCTGAACAAATTGCGTGAGCTACGTTTGGAACAAAACACCATCGTCATGTTCTTGACCGACAACGGCCCGCAGCGCGACCGTTTCAACGGGGGCATGCGCGGGCGGAAGGGCACCGTCTATGAGGGCGGCATCCGCGTGCCGTTCTTCATGAAGTGGCCCGCCCGCATCAAAGCCGGCAACCGCAATCCCGTGCTCAACGCGCACATCGACATCATGCCCACCGTGCTCGATGCATGCCGCGTGAAGCTGCCGAAAGACGTCAAGATCGATGGGCGCAGCATGTTGCCACTGATCGAAGGAAAGGCCCTGCCGCAGCGCACGCTCTTCTTCCAGTGGCACCGCGGCGATGTGCCCAATCCGCACCAGAGCGCGGCGGCGAACGATGGCCGCTACAAACTGATCGACGGCAAGGATCTCTACGATCTGCAGGCGGATCCCGCCGAGTCGAACAACATCGCCCCGCAGCAGCCCGAGATCGCGAAGAAGCTGCGCGCGGACTATGACCGCTGGTTTGCAGACGTCGCCGCGACCCGCAATTTCGCGCCTCCGAAGATCTTCCTCGGCACTTCGCACGAAGATCCCGTCACGCTCACGCGCCAGGATTGGCGTGGCGCACGAGCCGGTTGGGACCCCGCATCGGTGGGCCATTGGGAAGTCGATGTGCGGCGCGCCGGAAAGTACGACATCACGCTTCGCATGGCGGCGCTGCCCTCGGATGCTGTTGCGCGCTTCGCTCTCAATGGCGCGAACATGGAAAGACCCGTCACTGCTGGATCGAAGGAAGTCGCCATCACTGGCGTTGCGCTGAAAGCGGGCGCGGGCCGCTTGGAAGCGGACTTCCGCGCCGGTGAGAAGACGCTCGGCGTGCAGTATGTGGATGTGAGGAACGCATGACGCTTGCGGTGCTCGCAATGATCACGATGACGGTCGCGGCACAGCCTCCCAACGCGGACCCGCCGGATGCCCAGGTGCATCGGGACCTGGTCTACGGGCAAGGCAGTGGTCAGGATCTGAAGCTCGATCTCTACTTGCCGAAAAATGCGCAGGGGCCCTTGCCGCTGATCGTCTGGGTACATGGCGGAGGCTGGCGCCAAGGCAACAAGTCGCAGTCACAAGCGCTGTGGTTGCTGCCGAAGGGCTATGCCGTGGCAAGCGTCGGATACCGTTTGAGCGGCGTCGCGACGTTTCCCGCGCAGATCGACGATTGCCGCGCGGCAGTCGCCTGGCTGCGTGCGAATGCCAGCCAGTATGGACTGAATGCCAATCGGATCGGGGCGTGGGGACCGTCCGCAGGCGGCCATTTGGTCGCGCTGCTCGGTGTGATGGACAATGTGCAAGCCGTTGTCGATTTCTATGGCCCCACGGACTTGCTCAAGATGTCGGCGTTCCCCAGTAAGATCGATCACGACTCGCCGCAGTCGCCCGAATCGCTCCTCATCGGCGGCCCAATTCAGGAGAACAAAGAGAAGACGCAGAAGGCGAACCCGATTCGCTACATCTCCAAGCAGACCGCTCCGTTCCTCATCGTGCATGGGGATAAGGACATGACAGTCCCCCTCAACCAAAGCGAACTGCTGCATGCCGCGCTACAGAAGGCGGGCATCGAATCGAGGTTTAAGACACTGGAAGGCGCCGGTCACGGTGGCCCGCAGTTCAGCTCGCCGGAAGTGCGCGACATGATTGAGAAGTTCTTCCACCGGCACCTCAAGAGGTAAGCGATGCTCACCAGACGGTTTCTCATTCAAACGCTCGGCGCTGCGTGGCAGAGCTTCTACTGGGGCAAAGATGAAGCACTGCCGCGTCAAATCGAATTGGCCGCCGGACCCATGAAGATGGTCTTCGAGCCCGACCTTGCCTTCCTGCGCTACCTGCGCATCGGCGACGCGGAGATTCTGCGGGGCGTCTATGCCGCGGTTCGCGATCGCAACTGGGGCACCGTGGCGCCGCGCGTGAGCAACCTTCGCGTGGAGACCAAGGAGGATTCCTTCCGCGTCGAATTCGATGTCACGTGCAAAGAAGGCCCCATCGACTTTGTGTGGAAGGGCGAGATCAGCGGTGAAGCGGCCGGCCGGGTGCGCTTCGCCATGAAAGGCGACGCGCGATCCACGTTCTTCCGCAACCGGATCGGCTTCTGCGTCCTGCATCCCCTGAAGGAGTGCGCCGGCAAGCCCTGTGTGGTGCGCCATGCCGATGGCAGCGAATCGAAAGGCGTGTTTCCCGCGGACGTCTCGCCGCACCAGCCCTTCAAGAACCTCAAGGCAATCTCACATACCGTGCTGCCCGGCGTCACCGCGGAAGTTCAGTTCGAAGGCGACATCTTCGAGATGGAAGATCATCGCAACTGGACCGACGCCAACTACAAGACCTACTGCACGCCTCTCGAGAAACCGTTCCCCGTCGAGGTGAAGCAAGGGGACAAAGTCGAGCAGGCCATCACCATCCAACTTGCAGGCAAGCTTCCTTCAGTCTCTTCGCGTTTCTCGATTCGCCGTCCCCGCGTGGAAGTCGCGCCAACCAGCGGCGCGCGGGCCCTGCCGCACATCGGCCTTGGACTCTCCGCCAACACCTTTGAGGATCACCAGCAAAAGCTGCTGATCGCACTGAAGCCGTCGCATCTTCGTGTGGATCTGCAGTTCCGGGATCCCGACCATCTCAACGTGCTCGGCCGGGCCGTTCTGGCCGCCACGCGTCTGCAAACGCCTCTCGAAGTGGTGCTCCATCTTACGGCCAAAGCCGAAGACGAGCTGAAGAGCATCTCCACCAAGCTTGCCATCGCGAGGGTCGCGCGCTATGCCGTGTTCCATGATCAGGAGAAATCGACATCCGCGAAATGGGTGCAGCTTGCGCGCCAGCATCTGAAGAACGCGCCCGTGGGCGCCGGAACCAACGCATACTTCGCAGAGTTGAATCGCGAGCGTCCCGATGCGCAGGCCCTCGACTTCGTCACCTTCTCGCTCAATCCGCAGGTGCACGCCTTCGACAATGCCAGCCTGGTGGAGAACCTCGCCGCGCAGGCCGATGTGATCCACTCGGCACGGTCGTTTGCCGGGGGCAAGCCACTGATTGTGAGCCCGGTCACGTTCAAACCGCGGTTCAATCCGAATGCGACTGCGGGCGAATCCGCCTTGCCCCCTGACGTGCTGCCGCCGCAGGTGGACCCGAGACAGTGCTCCTTGTTCGGAGCGGCGTGGACGCTGGGCAGTGTGAAGTACCTGGCCGAAGCGGGCGCGGCCAGCATCACGTATTACGAGACAACCGGCGCTCTTGGCGTGGTTGAAACGTCGGCTGGCACACGCTGGCCAAAGCAGTTTGCGTCGAAACCCGCCATGACATTTCCGCTCTATCATGTTTTGGCGGATGTTTTGGAGATGCAAGGAGCGGAGGCTGTACGATCGGCTTCCAGCCAGCCTCTCATTGCCGAAAGCCTCTATCTGCGCAAGGGCAATCAATGGCGCCTGCTGGTGGCGAATCTCAGCCCCGAGCCGCAGTCGATTCGTGTGGCCCTGCCCGGCCCCGGTGCGATGCAATTGCGCGTACTCGATGCCGATAGCTTCGCAGCGGCAACACAGTCCGCCGCCACGTGGCGTCAGCAATCAGGCGACAAGTTGACTCCGGCGGGCGCAACTGTGGATCTCTCGCTCGGCGCATATGCCGTCGCACGCCTGGATTCCATCGGCTGACGAACACGGCGCGCCGCCAAATCGCGCTGGATCCCGTCGCTACACACTCAGGCACAAACTGCTCGACTTCACCTTCTTCAGTTGATCTTCGGTCAGCGCTGGCGGATTGCCCGTGATCGAAGCCGTTGGCGTGCTCATCAGGTTCGATTTGTCGCCAACATGCGTCAGGCCGAGAACGTGCGCCACCTCATGCGCGAACGTCCACTTCGATCCACCCGACGCGACAATGCAGCAGGGCCGACCCGGTGCGTGCGTCGCACATCCCACCAGGCTGCCCGAATCCGGCTTCACACCGTCCACGTAGTACACCACAATGTCCGTGCTCCGCACCGCGCTCATTGACCCGAGATTGAACAGCTCCTCCTGCTCGGGCGTCAGGTTCCCGCCAAGCGTGCACGTCCCCACATCGACATTCTTCAGTGAGATCCGCTGGCCGTCGGAGAGCCACAGACTTTCTCCGCTCACCAGTTCGATCTTGATCCCGTGCGGGCCGAACGTGCGCTGCATGTTGGCCAGTGCCGTGTATTCGGGCACCACTGGGATCCCGATGGACTTGATGTGCAGACGGACGAGGAACGTGCAGACATTCCCCAGATCGTCGCGTGTGGTTTTCGGGATTCCTTTCTCGGGCAGATGCACAATCCCAGGGTTGGCCGTCGAACTGAAGCAGTAGTTCTTCTGGTCGCCGGTGAGCTTCGTGCACCCGACATATTCCTGCAAGTACCAGTTCACCTCGCGGGCCGCGTCGGAGTTGCTCGCCGGCAGGTTTGGGTAGTTGTAGCGGATCAGGTCCCACACATCTACGCCTTTAGACTTCGCCAGTGAAACCCAGCTATCCGCATCGGTCACTTTGTAGGGTTTGCTGCCTGGCGGCACGTACGTCTTCGCGGTTGGGCTCGCCGGTGTCTTGATGCAATTGGGTAGGATCTTCGCCATGTTCGCTCCTCTTCTCGTCAACGCGGAATCCGCGCCGGAAAGGCATCACGAGTGCTTCACGGCATTCAGTGTACTCGGCTCAGTCGTACCGCGCATCCCGCTTCATCACTCGCC
>JAEUQE010000212.1 GCA_016789785.1 Bryobacterales bacterium | reverse complement strand
TCGCCGGCCCCACGGGCGCCCTTGCGATAGCAGCGCTCCAACTCGCGCGCCGCACGCTCGGGGTAACCCGGATCGTCGATGTCCTTGGTGTCGATGCCGCACCACACCTGAAAGCGCTTCGGGTACGACTGGAGAAACAGATCGGCGAGGCGGTCGAACTCGGCGCCCGTGGTCTCGGTGAACACCACCGACATTTCGATGCCGGTTTCGTCCATGGTTTTCACCCAGGCGTCGACATCGGCGCGCGTCTTGATGCCGCTCATGGATGCGTGGCTGTGGGCGTCGATCACGGCGAAGCGCGCCTTGGCAACTTCGGTACGGGCCACCACCAGCGAGGAAGAGGGTTTGTAATCCTTCACGCGAAGCGCATCCATGGGCCCTTCCTGAACCCGGATGCCGAACTTGGTCTCGCCGCCCTTCGCTTTGCTCCCTTGTGGAGCGGCAGCCTGTTGTGCCAACAGGCTGGAGATGATCAGTGCAATCAGAATCAACGGTCGTATCATGCTATCGGCCTCCGCCGGAAGGATTTATTTGATCACAGCTTGGCGCAGCGGTGGGCGCGACTATGGCCGCATCACCGTGCGGGTGCCTCAGGAGCCCGGCAGCCCTCGGGCAGAACGTCGAACGCAGTGCCTCGTTCTGCGCCCTTCCGAAGGCGTCCCCTGGAGAGGGGACGCGGCAGGCCTGGGGGCCTGCGCTACCGATCAGGTGCCTCGAAACTCCGGCCCACGACAGCGCCAGAGTGGCACATCGACAACGTCGGAACCCGGCCCACGATAGCACCGGAGCGGCACGCAGACAACGTCAGAACTCCGGCCCACGACAGCGCCGGAGGGCACGGCGACTAAGGTCACACTCCAGCCGCCGAAGGTAGAACGCCGGGCGGCGCGTGGAGCTTGTGTGCCATCCTCCTGGAAGATGGAACATCCGCTGAACGGCATGCGTATACCATCTGGATATGCGACTCTTCTCCACAGCATTCCTTGCCGCGCTCTTCATTACGACCTCGGCGTCCGCCCAACCGTCAGGCCTTGCCGCAAAAGCCGAAGAGTTTCTGAAGGCCCATCAGGACGTCAATCAGTTCTCAGGCACCGTGCTGGCGGCGCGGAACGGGCAGGTGGTGTTGCGTAAAGGCGTCGGCATGGCGAATCGCGAATGGTCGATCGCCAACACACCCGAAACGAAGATGCGCCTCGGGTCGATCACCAAGCAATTTACGGCTGCCTGTATTCTGATCCTGGAGCAGCAGAAGAAACTGTCGGTTGAAGATACAATCGACAAGCATCTGCCCGATGCACCGGAAGCTTGGAAAAAGGTGACGATTCACCATTTACTCAGCCATACGGGTGGCGTTCCGAGTTACACAAACGATCCGGCATACGGAAAGAACAAGTTCCGCCCGATGCCATTGCCGGATCTGGTGGCGCTGTTTCGCGGCAAGCCGCTCGAATTCGAGCCAGGCTCCCAGTGGAAGTACAGCAACTCGGGCTACGCGCTGCTGGGCGATATCATCCAGAGGGCTTCCGGCGTGAGCTACGAAGCGTTTCTACGCAAACACATCCTCGATCCGCTGGGGATGAAAAATTCGGGCTACGATCACTGGCACGATATCCTGCCCAATCGCGCCGCGGGTTATAGCAAACGGGGCGATGAGATCCGGAACTCCGACTATCTGGACATGAGCCAGCCGCACGCCGCCGGGGCATTGTACTCGACCGTGGATGATCTGTATCTCTGGGATCGCGCCCTGTACACGGACAAGGTGCTTCCGCAGGCCGTCCGGGAGCGGATGTTCACGCCCGTGAAGAGTAACTACGCCTACGGCTGGACGGTAGGGATGGCGGGAGGACGCAAGATGGTGGGTCACGGAGGCGGGATCGACGGCTTCTCCACCATGATCATGCGCATGCCGGAAGATCAGGGCGCGGTGATCGTGCTCAGCAACTTACAGCAGGCCGACGCGCAACAGGTCGCCATGGGACTGGCAGCGATGCTCTACGATGCGCCGTACCAAACTCCGAAAGTGCGCAAGGAGATCACGCTGAATCCAGAGATCTACGACAAGTATGCGGGTGTTTATGAGTTGGCCCCGAACTTCCGGTTGACAGTGAAGCGCGAAGGCTCACGGCTGATGACGCAAGCCACGGGGCAACCGGCAATTGAAGTATTTCCGGAATCGGAGACGAAGTTCTTCCTGAAGGTTGTGGACGCGCAACTGACCTTCGTCCCCGGGGCGGACGGAAAAGCCAGCCAGGTGATTCTGCATCAGGGCGGGCGGGATATGCCGGCCAAGCGGGTCGAGTAAGTGGGCGATCCGCCGTTCGCCAAGCCTACCAAGGTGTGAAGAATGCCCGGACAAGGAAGGCCGCCATCTGGCCGCGCGTGGTGAGGTCTGATGGACAGAACGCATTGCTGTGGCACCCGGCCGTAACTCCCCACCAGTGGATACGAATGATGTGGGCCGCGAAGATGTTGTTGTTGGCGACATCGGCGAAAGCAGAGGTGTGGCCGGAAACTGGAGCGGGAGCTGCCAGGAGCCCGGCGCGCGCACGAACAATGAGTGCCGCCATCTGCTCACGAGGCACAGGGGCATCCGGGCAGAAGAGGGTGGGTGCGCAACCGTTGGAGACACCCAGCTCCGCCAGTTTCTGAATCCACCGGTACTTTGGGTGTCCGGGAGGAACATCACTAAATCGCGGGCCGGATGGCGTGATGAAGTCGTCCGTCCTTAACATCGACCGGACGAGCAACTCCGCCATCTCTCCACGAAGGATGTTCGCATCGGGGCAAAACAGTCCCGGTGAACAGGAGTCTACCGCGCCATTGAGCTTCAGGATCGCGACATGGTCCGCGAACGGATGACTTACGTCCACATCGGCGAATGGCGCAACAGGATTCGCGGCACGCTGAATCGTCACCATCCTCTGTGTCGCCACAGTGATTGACCCTGCCCGCGGATTCGGTTCTGAGTTCGAGTCCACCGGTAACAGAAGTTCCTGCGGTTCAGAAAAGCCGCCCAGGAGTGACGGAGTTCTTAGCCAACTCTGTGGACTTACATAGGGGAAGCAACCCGTTGAAATCCGGAGCGCCGCCGTACCGCCCGCTGTAGGAAGAGACGCGGAGAGCAACGACGAAACGCTCGCACAATTCGGGGCATCCACGCGCAGATACCTGCTGGCAATCCGGATGTCCGCGCTCTGCGCTTGCTGCGGTGCTTGCAGCGAGACCGTGTAATAAATCACCGCTGGCCCAATCCCGCTGGCCGGGGACCGAAGTCGAAACCAGGAGGGAGGGTCTCCCACCGTCCAGGGGCACCCTGCCTGTGTGTGGACCTCGACAAAGCCATCGTCCCCTTGGTTCGCTTGTATCTTTGCAGGGTTCAAAGAGTAGGTGCAAGATCCGGACGCCGGCAGGAACTCGGCCGTGACGTTCACCGTACCGTTCACCGGCAACTCAACCGTACTGTCGATATCCCGGAGAGCCCCCGTCCATCGTCCGAAGACGAATCCCGGCGCAGGTGTGGCCGAGAGCCTGATGCGAGAACCGTTCAGATAAGGGCCCTGACCCGGCGTAACCTGGACCGTTCCTCCGAATGACGGGCTGCGGGCCACATTCACACTGCCCGGACCGTCGTTCACAAAAAAGTTCACATAGACGCTTGAATGGGTTCCACCGTCGTTCCGCAGGCTGACGATCGTACGGTGCGTGCCAGCCGGCTTACTCGTAACCAAAGGTGAAAGGATGAGGTTGTTACCACTCAACGCCGGGCTGAGCCAGTTCGTGTCCCAGGAGAACTGAGCCAGATGGAACGGCTTTGCGGAGTTCACCGAAACCACCTGGGCCGGCGGCGGCGGGCTTCCCCGGGTGTATGCGAAAGTCACCTCCTTGGGGGATAATTCGAGGAAATCCGGATTCGGAACGAGGTTCAAGTTCACCCGCAGAACCGCAGGTTCCACACCGGGCGCGCTGAAGAGCACGATGACTGATGTCGTCAACGGGAAATTGAGCCAATGATTGGCAGTGAGCTTCACAGTATCCGGGCCCGTCACGGTGGCGTGCAGATATGGGCTCCCAATCCTGAGTTGCGTCCCTTGCGGCAAGTTGACTCTCACCTGGTGCTCGGAAATCGTCCGCGACGCCACGGTCAGGCTGAGGACTGGCGGATCAAGAATAAACCGCATCCGTGTGGCTGAAAGATACAACGAAACGGCGGTGTCACCCAAGCCAATTCCAACAGCCAGCAGCCTCAACCCAGGCTCACACCCGAAGGTCACTCCTGCGATTGCCGACACTTGCTCTTGCGACCACGCAAGCATCAAGGCCGATCCGAACTCCAGAGGTTCCAGACGAATGTACCCATTGAACCGTATACTCTCGCCGCTGGTGTGTGTTACGGTCACCGTAAATGGAAGATCAGGCAGCGTGAGGCGGCTGATCAGAGGATTTCCGGTTTTCGTCACACGGATTTTCGCAATTTCGACTACCTGTAAGTTGGACCGCGGTGCATCAATGCTGACAACGGTGGTTGGATCAAACTCGACAGTCATGTCGCCGGCCGGAGTGCGAAACTGATGGCTGGGTTGTCCAGCGAAGGTTCCAGCCACGCTGAACGAAACGGGTTGCGCTGGAGCTACGGGAACTAACAAAAACAATAGCGAGACCAGGAAAAGAAGTAGCATCGCCTTCCTACTATAGCGGACGGATCCGGTCTCGCGGACTGAGTCAGGGCGTGCCCGGCGCGCCCCGACACGACAGGACCGTCCGCGGCTTTTTCAAACTCGCGCGCGATGGAATTCCCTATCATGAAACCATGAGACCCTCCCCACGCCCCATTCCTTTGCTCGCCCTGATTCCCCTCTCAATCTGCTTCGCTGGGGTCTACGCGCAATCGCGTCCCGCGATGCCAAGAATCACCCAACCCGTGCTGTTCGGCGCTCCCGAAGCCGATCGCATCCTCAGCGCCCTGCAGGTCTTTCCGCCGGACAATCCCTGGAACCGGGACATTTCGAATCGCCCGGTGCATCCGGATTCCGCCCGCATCATCGCCTCCATCGGCGCGGACAAGCCACTGGGTTACAACCTCGACATGAATTTCGTGATCGTGCCGCCGAATCAACCGCGCATTCCCGTGAAGCTCCTGCTCTATCCGAAGGAATCGGATCCGGGGCCCTTCCCGGTGCCCGCGAACGCGCCCATCGAGAACTGGCCTCTGGCGGTCAATGAAGATGCCAAGGCAGTCGCAAGGCCCGGCCAATCGCTTGAGGAGATTCAGCGCAACGGCACGGGCGACCGCCATCTGTTGATCGTGGACCCGGTGAACGGTAAACTGCACGAGTTCTGGCAGGCGCGCAAAACGGACTCAGGCTGGGAAGCCTCCAACGCCGCAACCTTCGACCTTCGCAGCGGCGCCCTGCGGCCCGAAGGTTGGACATCGTCGGACGCCGCCGGACTGCCAGTGTTCCCCGCCAGCGTGCGTTTCGATGAATGCGAGCGCGGAATGGTGCGCCATGCGATGCGTTTCACGGTTCGCCGTTCCCGCCGCGCCTACGTGCTGCCGGCGACGCACTTTGCCAGCCCGCATACCGACTCCTTGCTGCCGCGCATGGGCGAGCGCCTGAGGCTGCGCAAGGACTTCGACACATCCACATTCCCGCCGCACGCACGCGCCATCCTCGAAGGGCTCAAGCGCTACGGGATGTTCGTCGCCGATAACGGCAAGGATTGGCTGATGTCGATTTCTCCGGACTCCCGGTTGAAAGGCCTTGAGGCGCTTCGACGGGTGAAGGGCTCTGATTTCGAGGTAGTCGACACGGGCGAGCGGTCCTCCGACGGCAGCCGGTGAACCCGGCTTGTCCCTTGACGCAGTGAATGCCCGTTGGATCGCCACCCACCGTGGCTGCGCGAATCAAAGGGTATGCGGGAGGACCGCGCCAGGGCAAGGTGGCTGTCCGCTCGCTTGGGGCGTGTGCGTGAGGCTGCAATCCAGCGCAGGCAGCGGTCGAGTCAGGCCGGCGCACGTGGCGCTTCGGCGAACGCCGGCGCCACTGGCCGAAGTGGCCGAAGTAGTAAGTTGAGGAGGCGTCGAGATGAGTCTTTAGTCTCGACGCGGCAGCCTGAAGCCGCCTGAAGCCTGCGTTACCGCATCAGGCAGCGGTCCAGCCAGGCCCATGCGCGATCCTGTGCCTCGGGCGGGAATCCGTGGCCTCCGCGGAAATAGTAAGTCGCAAGTTGTTCGCGCGCGCCCAAGAGGTGATACACCGGTTCTAACTTCGCCGCTGACTGCCGCGTGCTCCAACCGGAGTTCGGAAAGATGTTGTCATCGTCGGAAGCGGTGAGGAGAAGCGGCCTCGGGGCGATGAGGGCGAGAACATGGTGGAGGTCGAAGGGTGTCTGAATCGTCTCGCTATCGGGAACTCCGCCGTAGTTGCGCATGTGGATGTGCGGGCTCGAAATGTAGAAGCCGAGACGGGGCAACAGTGCCGTGGCGTGGCTCCAACGCCACACGTTCCCGTCGTAGCGGAAAGTATCGAAGCCGCAACTGCTGACTCCGGCGCGAAGGCGGGGATCGAGCGCCATGCCCACGAACGTCGTGTAACCGCCGTGCGAATGACCTGCCGAGGCGATGCGCGCGGAATCCACGAAACCGAGAGTCTCCAGATAGTCTATGGCGCGGCTCAGATCCCAGATCATCTTACCCAGCATTGACCAGCGAGGATGCTTGCGATAGAAGGGAATCGCATCCCCATAGTGGCCGCTCGACGGGTCGTGACGTTCGCCGAAACAGGCCGCGTCGTAAGTGAAAGTAACATACCCGCGGCGGACGAGATCGAGCGCCCAATGGAGCCTCGGGTTGCCGGCGAGCCCCGCGGGTTCGCGCTTACCCTCCTGCGTAGTTTGATGCGGCACGATGACGGCCGGCATGCTTCCACGGCGCGTCTTCGGGATCAGAAGGAAGGCGGGGGCGAACTCATCGGGCTCCACTTGAAACCGGACGCTGCGCCGAGTGTGGTCGGCGAGCGTGGTTTCGCCGGTAACCTTGGCTTCGAGCGGTGGTTTCGAGGAGGGGGGCGTGCCGAGGAAAACGTCGAGAATTCGGCGGATTTCGGCGCGTTTGGCGTCCCATTGCGGAGCCGTCATGTTCCTGGTGACGAGATCGGCGAGCGCGGCCTTACCCGTCTGTTCGGAGGTGAGGCCAGGGCGCGATTCGCCGGTGATTTCACGCCAGCTCTGCCAGTTCCAGTCGACGTAGCCGCTGCGGACGGCGGGCCGCGAGGGCGGCTGCGCACTTGGCTGCGCGGTCAGTTGCGCGGCGCCAGCGAGAGTGAGGAAGCTCCTGCGGTGCATGTCGAGCTTGATTGTAATACTGGTGGCCGCGACGGCGCACACTGCGGACGCCTTCAGAAGATCGGGCCGCTGAGAATTTGCCAGGTGTTTTTGATCGCCACCATCGACGGGTTCATGAACGAGATCATTACTTGGGTTTGTGCATTCGGAGCGAGTGAAATCGCCGGGAGTGTGAGATAGGCCTTGCCTTGGAACAGACCCGCGGGGTTGGCGACTTGCACTCCGGGCGTAAGCCCATCGACTACCATGTGGATCGGGCCTTCGATTGGCGTGGTCCCGGTGTTGCGCACCGTTACTGTACCGTGGAAGAGTCCTGTAACGCGGCTGAACAGGAATCTCGTGGTGGTGACTTGCGTGCGTAGCGTGACGTCCTCGTACAACGGTGCACCGTCGATCGGGAAGATGTCGGCGCCGACACGAACCGTGTGATCCACTCCTGTTGCCGTGCGGTAAGTGACCGTGTAAGTGCCAGTCGCGTGGGCCGCTGCCGACATGCTCGCGATGGGCTGTGCACTTCGCGCGATGCGCCGCAAAGGCAACGAATCGTCGAGTGGGAGCCCTGCACGGAACTTTGGGGTCTCCGCCAGAAGCGCTAGTCCATCGTCCTCCACTGTCTTGACCCAAACATAGCTCATTCCCTCCGATCGCACCGCAAGGAAAGTGCGGTATCGCTTGACAGGTGAGGGCGGCGAGTCCCCTTCCTGCTCGGGGATGCCGTCGGGCAGAAGGCGCAAGGAATGACCAGTCTCGAAAATCGGGAGCACGACACGGAAATCGAATCCGGGCGCTGGGGTGTCCGCAAACGTGTACGACATCCGATAGTCGCCCAAATCGGGTGCGCCGCTGTTGCCCTCATGCGGCGAGTCTGCACTGTTGAAGTCGTATGTTCGAATCTCGGTCTGTCAGTGTGGAATGGTGACGCTCCGGTAGTCGCAGCCGCCCTCGCGTTCTTGACGGTCACCCTCAGCCGGCTCTCCTCCCCGGGGAAGTAGGTGAGAAGGTTCGTGCCGAAGGTCACCCTCAACCGTTCCGTGGCATCGTAAAGTGCCTCTCTGGCGGCAGTTTGTGGGGGCACCGAACACTGGCCGCGCAAGCTGATTGCCAAGCAAACGAACATCGGAACTGCGAATGTCCGGAAAGCAGCCGTGCGGTTCACAAGAGACCTCCTGTCCAAACCTGTCCAAACAATCCATTTCGTTCGATCTACATGGCTGAGTCATGCAGAGGACATCGACGTCTACCGGCGCGATTCGCCAGTTCGTTACAAAGGAAGGGCACTCCAATCCATGATGTAGCCAGTGTGGATTTCGACCTCCACAGCCGTACCTAATGAAATCGGCTTACCCAGAGAAACCCTGTAGACGCCGGTATTGTTTCCATCGCGAGTATTGCTCTGACGGTCAAGCCCTTCAACGGTTGCTTCCCCGTTCCGAGCGGGCTTTACCTGTACGCAGACACGGGAGAACGGCGGCCTCTGCGCGCAACAGGTCTGGGTAAGGCGATTTTGGCCTGGCAGCCATCGGAGTTAGTGAACCGCATCGCAGGGCGGAAACTGAAACGGTTCACGAAACACACACTCTGCTCGGCGAGTGATCTCAAGGAAGATCTGCGGAAGATCCGTGAGCGCGGGTATGCGATCGTACATGTGTTGTCGAACCGCGCGATCGATGGCGCGGCCGCGCAGATCCGCGAGGCGGCGATGAAGATTTCGGTCCAGGTGGGCTTCCGCCCGGCGTCGAGCAACATGCTGTCCTTGATTTCCGGATAGGGGATAGGGAAAGCATCGGACTTCCGGCATCGGACGCCGGGCCCGCGTCCGCCCAGGACCTCCGTGCTCGCCTGACCGCCCGCGGCGATTCATTTCTGCGATCTACATTAACCGAAACTGCCGTCGACATGAACTGGCGGGGACGTCCTCGCAAGCTGCTGTTGCAAGCCAATCGCAACGGTTACTTCTATGTGCTCGACCGCTTGACCGGCGAGTTCCTGCAAGCTACGCCCTTCGTGAAGACGCTCATCTGGTCGGATGGGATCGATGTGAAGGGACGGCCCAGGGTGCGCGACGAAGCGGCTCCAGCGGCGGGCGGCGTGAAGGCCTGTCCCGCCGTGGAAGGCGCGACCAACTGGCTCTCGGTAGCATGGCATCCCGGAACCGGGCTGTTCTATGTGATGGCGCTCGAGAAGTGCACCATCTACACGCGGACTGGCGGCTCGTGGGAAGCCGGCAAGAGTTTCTACAACGGCAACACACGCAACGTGCCCAATGAGCCGGGTGAGAAGGTGCTGCGCGCGCTTGATCCAAAGACGGGCAAGATCGTATGGGAATTGCCGCAACACGGCATGGCCCGGAGTTGGGGCGGTGTCCTCGGCACGGACGGAGGCTTGGTGTTCTACGGTGCCGACAACGGCGACTCCGCGGCTGCCGACGCCAGGACGCAAGCCGCTATGGCGATTCCCGGCCAACGCCAACTGGAAGGCGTCGCCGATGACCTATCAGATCGACGGGAAGCAGTATGTCGCGGTCGGGGCCGGGCCGACCGTTTTGGTGTTCGGCCTGCCGTAAGGGAGTGACGCGCCGGCGGCTCAGTAACTCATCGGTGTTACTGAGCCGCGCACGTTAGTAAGCGGTCGATTCGGACTTTGCTGGGGCCGTCAGGCGATTGGGGTGTTACTTACGGATGACGTCAACGATCCGCACGACGTCGGTGAACGGCCGGTCGGAAATGCTGTTGACGCGGTCAAAATGTGCGGTGCTGTCGAGATTGGGATGGACCTTGTTCCAGATCGCGCGCCCGGAGCCGCTGTTCATCAGCGACTCCCAACTCGGGAATCCGTCGACCGTCATGGCGTTGTAGGGAAGATTCTCGCCTCCCGGCATGACGAGCGTATGGAATGACCAAGTGTGGCCGGCGTTCTGCTTATTGCGTTCTTCGGCATAGGGCTTCCATCCGCTCTCCTCCGCGGCGACGAAGTCCGCGGTCATCCCCTGATGGATTTTGAAGTAGTTCACGCGCCCATACCCGCCTTTCTGCGCGCCGCCGCCCACCATCTCACGCGTCCGCCAGGTCTCGCGGCTGACCAGCGTGGACAGCGAGTCCCGCCGGGCGGCCAACTGTTCCGCAGTCATGTTGAGGCCGGCGCGCTTGAGATCGGCGTCCAGTTTTCCGGGGGCGTTCACTTCGGCGGGAATGCCGTTGTAGGTGGCAACCAGGTGGTAATCGCATCGCGCTGCTCGCCCAACGGGTGACACAGCCGCAGCGACGATGTAAGTTGCGACCTCACCAGTGTCCACCCGGCTCTTGTAAAGCTTGGCGGTGACGTCATTGAGGTAGGCTCGGAACTCCGCGTTCTTACCGTCCTTGACCTTGACGCAGTTGATCACCGCATGACGGCGGGGGCCGGGAGTTTGCCCGAAGGCGTGGTTGATGGTGAGAGCCGCGAGGGCGGCGACGATGGTGGTCTGCAAGATCTTGGACATGTGTCCCTCCTTACGATGCGCCCAGACGGGTTTCCGGTTGAGCACTCATCTCAGCGGCGAGGCGGAAGGAAAGGGGCCAACTCTTCGAGAAATAAACTGGCGGCATTCCCAACCGGTTGACCTCGCGCCGCCTTCGTTCACAGTAGGGGCATGCGCCTGGGTGGAAGTCTGATGTTCCCAAGCCATCGTCGATCTGCGCCTGTCGAGCAGGTCAAAGTGGGAGCGGCGCAGGCTGACCTCACCCGTCGACTGCCGGCCATCGGTTCACCGAAGCCGGCCGGTGGCAATTGCGAAGGGGTCCTGCCATCCGGAGGCAGTACAGTTACGGCGCGACGGAATTGGGGTCGACCTTGAGGATGGCTCCACGCCTCTCGCTCTCCCGCATGAGAAGAGTTACATTGGGATGCCAGACGCCAACCCAATCGATGGGCGGCCGGCGCTTTCGGGTACGTCTAATCCCCGATGGGGTTGCCGGAGAAAGAGCCTACGGCGGATCCGGAAACTGCCCTCTGCTACTCCCCGGATGTCGTTGTATTGAAGGACCTTCGCCGCTCAGCCGGGGTGCCGTTGAGGGGCGGCTCGTGCGTGGGTCACCTGGTGCTGATCCACTCTTCCCGAATCCTCGAAAAAAAACTCTTGACACACAGAACCAGAGGAGTAATATGAAGTCAGGAACCGGCAAGTTGGAGGTTCCAAAGGGCGAAGAAAGGCGCCCACCGTGAGTTAGTTCGAGTTCATGGGTCGTTTTTTGATCGAGCTGAGTAACTCGGAGTTACTGACTCCAAGGAGGTACTGATCGAACCGTGCGACCGTAAGGGGCGGGTGACCCTGCTTCTGGACCGTAAGTAGAAGGACGTACAAGCCGGATGTTGATAGGCACTTGAAATGTGCTGCGCTTTTCGCGCAAGAGGATGGCTACTGGAACGCTCTTCGAAGGTCAGAAGTCAGTGGCAACTCCCGTCCCTTTGCTATTTCCCCTCTCCTGCCTTACCCTCCTGCCATCTATACAAAGCCGTTCGCTAAGTGCGTCGCCTTCGCGGTATCCTGTAAGAACTTTGGAGAGCGCCAAACCCATCACGCAACTGATCCGCCGCTTCAACGAAGGCGACGAGAGCGTGTGGCAGGAGCTGGTTCCACATGTCTATGATGACTTGCGCCGCCTCGCGCACGCCCGGCTCCAACACGAACGCAGCGATCACACGTTATCCACCACGGCACTGGTGAATGAATGCTATCTTCGGCTGATTCAAAACCGCCAGCTCGCGGCGGAGGATCGCAGTGATTTCATTGCGCTCGCCAGCCAGACCATGCGGCGTCTGCTGGTGGACTATGCGCGTGCCCGGAAGCGTATCAAACGCGGCTCGGGGGTGACGCCGGTTCCGCTGGAAGAAGTGGAGGCGTGGCTTTCGGCGGCCGAGGCGGACGAAGTGCTCTCCCTGGACGATGCGCTGGAGCGGCTGAAGACGCTGGATCCGCGGGCGGTGCGCGTGGTGGAGTTGCGCTACTTCGCGGGCCTGTCGCTGGACGAAACGGCCGCCGTGCTCAACGTTTCTTCGAAGACCGTGCAGCGGGTCTGGGTGGCGGCGCGCGCGTGGCTGCGCAAGGAGATGGGTCCTGAAAGCGCACTGTCCGCTTCCGGCGGCGAATGACGCCAAAGCACGTAGGGAGAATTCCGCATGCCCGCCGACGCGCAGTCCTGGGAACGATTGATGGACGTCTTTGCCAATGCTTTGGAGATCGGCGCCGGCCCCGATCGCGAGGCATTCCTCGAACAGCATTTGGGTGACGATCCCGTGCTGATGGCCGAGGCGTCGGCCATGCTGCGCGCGCACGAGGACGAGGCGCCACTGGAGATCGAGAAGAAACTGCTTCAGCGCGCCGGAGAGCAGGATCTGTCGGGGAGCCTGGTGGGGAGTTACCGCCTGATCCGGTTGATCGCACGCGGCGGCATGGGCGAGGTATACGCCGCCGAACGCGAGGGGGCGCCATTCCGGCAGCAGGTTGCCCTGAAGTTACTCCGTCACGGGCTGGCCGATATGGATGCGAGAGTAAGATTCCGACAGGAACGCCAGATCCTGGCCCGGTTGATTCATCCGATGATCGTGCCGCTGCTGGATGGCGGAGTAACTGCCGATGGCCGCCCGTACCTGGTGATGCAGCACGTGGAGGGCGTGGCGATCACCGATTACTGCCGCGAACGCAAGAGCACGATCGAGGACCGGCTGCGGCTGATTCGCGATGTCGCGCGGGCGGTGGAGCATGCGCATCGCAACCTGGTGGTGCATCGGGATCTGAAGCCTTCCAACATTCTGGCTACCGCGGACGGACAGGCACGGCTTCTGGATTTCGGGGTGGCGAAGATGCTCGATCCCGGCGAGGATCCCGCGCCCGTGACCCGGACCGACGTTCGGATCATGACCATCGACTATGCGGCGCCGGAGCAGGTACGGGGAGAGGCGATTACGACCGCGACGGATATCTACGGGCTCGGCATCTTACTCTACGAGTTACTCGCGGGTAAGCGGCCGTTCGGTGACGGCGGCACGCGCACGGCGATGGAACACGCCATTCTCGATCTGGATCCCGACCGTCCGAGCACAGTGGCGGCAAGGGTTTCAAGGCTGGAAGGGCGCCGGTTGCGGGGCGATCTCGACGGCATTGTCTTGAAGGCGATGGCGAAGGAGCCTGCCCGCCGCTATGCGTCGGCCGAAGAGTTTGCCCGCGATATTGAGCGGTATCTCGCAGGTGAGCCGGTGCTTGCGCAGAGGCCGTCGTTCACTTACCGGCTGAGTAAGTTTGCGCGCCGCAACCGGCTGGCGAGCGCGGCGATTCTCACGTCGGTGCTGCTATTGGCTGGGTCGGCGGCGACGGTCCTGGTGCAGTCGCGGCGGGTGGCGCGGGAACGCGATACGGCGCGGCTGGAGCAGACCCGGGCCAATCAGGTGGTGTCTTTGCTCGTGGACCTATTTTCGACGGCCAACGCGGAAGTTACTCCGGGCGGGCGCGATTTGACGGTCGGGCAGTTTCTAAACAAAGTGGAGAGCAGCGTTGTCGAGTCGCGCGAGGCCGATCCGGCGGTGCGGGCGCAACTGCGGCACACGCTCGGCAATGTGTATCTCAGCCGGGGACAGTATCCGCAGGCGATGCCGCACCTTGAGGCGGCGCTGGCCGAATACCGGCGCCTGCATGGGGACCGGGATAGCCGCACCGCCACCGCTTTGCACGACGTCGGACGCGTGTTGATGCAGACGGGGCCACGCGAGCGGGCGGCCCAGGTAATGCGGCAATCGCTCGCACTGCAACGGGCGCTGAACGGCGAAAATCACGAGTCCGTGGCGCAGAACATGCAAGACCTGTCCACTCAGATTGCGGATCAGGCGGAGGCCCGGAAGTTACTCGAGCAGTCACTGGCGATTCGCAGGAGTTTGACCAATGGCCCAACCCGGGGACTGGCGGCGAACCTCAACGCGTTGGGAATGGTGAGTCATCAACAGGGCGACATGGCGGGGGCCCAGGCCTACTTTGAAGAGTCCCTGCGGAATCTGGAAGCGAGCGTACCGTCCGGCCATCCGGCGAAACAGGCCGTACTTAGTAACCTCGCCATGATCTATATGCGGTTTGGAGATTACGCCAAGTCGGAGCAGATGGCGCGGACGCTGCTTGTCGAACGGGCACGCACCTCCGGCGAAGAAGGCCATGCGGTGGGGACCGCGTGGGGAAACCTGGGCACGATTCTCGCACGCCAGGGAAAGCACGCCGAGGCCGAGGACGCGTTCCGGAAATCGGTCGCGATTCTGAACAAGGTGTTCGGACCGGCGAAGTCGGAGGCCGCCAACGCGCTGCGCAATCTCGGCATGATTCGCGTGTTGCGGGGCGTACCGCGGGAGGGCCAGCAATTCCTGGGACAGGCGGCGGAAGGGTACCGCTCCACTTACGGCGAGATTCAAGGCTACTGGTTCATCGTAGGCCAGCAGGCCGTGGCCAAGGCATGCTCCGGGCAGACGGTGCAGGCCGAACTCCAGTTACAAAAGGTAGTATCCGAAATCGGGAAAGCGAAGGACAAGACCGCTGCCGTTCTTACCGACGCGAGCGTCTTCCACGCTTTCACCTTGATACAGAATCGCAAGCCTGCGCTGGCGGAAACACCTTTCCGCGATGCCGTGATGAGCCGCAATCAACGCAAGCCCGTGGACGCGGATTCCGTGGCAGCCGCCGAGGCGGGATTGGGTGCGGCTCTGGCGATGCAGGGCAAGGCGGAAGGACGCGACTTACTCCGGCGCAGTCTGCCGAAGTTCCGTGCGTGGGGTCTGGCGCCGCCGTGTTTCGTGGAGGCCGCGAGCAAGGCACTGCAAGATCGGAAGTAGTTTCGCGGGAAAAGAGAGTTTGCGTTTCTGGACCCGCGTGGATGGCCGGCACAGATGACCCGGTCCACTCTGGCCGGCGCCGGCTTGCCTAACCTAACGGCGCGCTGCGATCTAACGGCGCGCTGCGATCTGACGCCGATTTCGAACAGTCCGATATCGAGGCCCGCCCGCCTGAGCTGGTATGCGCGTTGAGGAGGGCGAGGCGGGCTTGTGTGCAGCTCATGTCCTAAAATTTTAGTTGACAACGGTCGCGGCGCGGTCTACACTCCTAATAGTTTAGGAGATAAGCATGCCCAGGCGGAAGAATAGCGACCCTCCCCTCACCCCTCTCGAACTCGAAATCATGAACGTTCTGTGGGAAACCGGCCCCGCGAACGTGCAGACCGTGCAAGCGCGGCTGGCGTCACGCTCCCTGGCCTACACCACGGTGCAAACCATGCTCAACGTGCTGCACCGCAAAGGCCGGGTGAAGCGCCAATTGAAGGATCGCGCGTATGTCTACAAACCGGCTCTGAGCCGCGAAAAGGCGGTCAGGCATGCGGTTGGAGAAATGCTCGATCGCTTCTTCGGCGGTTCAGCCGATAGCCTCGTACTCAACCTGATCGAAGACCGGCGGATGACTCCTGAGCGGCTCGCCGGATTGCAGAGACTACTGGAGAAAAAACATGGAGACGATTAGCCATTCCCTGCTCACCTTCCTGCTCAACGCGAGCTGGCAGATTCCTCTCATCACCGCCGCTGCGGCGCTGGGCGTGTACCTGATGCGGCAAGGTCCCGCGGCCTACCGTCACGCGGTGTGGTTCTCGGCGCTGGTTGCCGCCTTCGTACTGCCGCTGGCCAGTGTCCGCACCGCGCAAAGTGATCCAGGCATGAAGGTGCGGGTGCGATACGAGGTTCCGGCGCCGGCGACCGCAAACGCTGTCCCCGCGCCTGGTCCGGCGGAGACTCCTTCATTGCCACGCCCGGTGGACTTCGCGCATACGACCGCCAGATTCTGCATGGCGGGGTACATCCTGTTCGTGCTTTGGCGCGTGATCCGGCTGGTGCGATCGTTGCGGCAAACCACGGCGATCCTCAATGGTGCGATCCACCGCGTCCCGCCGCCGAAGATCGAAGGCGTGTGGAACCGCTGCCTGACGGCTTTCCGGCTGCAACACGTCGACCT
>JAEUQE010000211.1 GCA_016789785.1 Bryobacterales bacterium | reverse complement strand
GAGTACGACAGTCTGGAGCGGAACACGGCGGGCGACTTCGGATTCGGCTGGCGGTTGAGTTACAACGCCGGCTTCGAGGTGGATGAGCTGCACAACGTGACGATGACGATGGGCGGATCGCGGAAGACGTTCCAGTTGACACCGGTGCCGAACCCGATTTTCCAGGGGCTCCATGCGATTGTGTACACGGCGCCCGCGGGCCGGGCGTACACGTGGTACCGGACGGCGGGACGGGTTCGGACGGATCACCGACGCCTGGGCCAGGTGGCGGAGTTTCCTGGAACCCGAAGGAACTGCCGCTGACGATGAAGGACGCGGGGGACCAGGCCGTTGTATGCGTACGATGCCTACGGGAGCCGGACGCCGTACACCGATCCGGAGGAACTCGCGAGCCATCAGATATCGGGATCGGCGCGTTTGCCGGGGATCTTGCGGAAATGAATGCTCGTGAGGAACATGTGGCGGTGCGGGCCGAGATCCGCGCGCCGGGGCTCGTAGAAGTAGCCGAGGTCGAGGTCCGCGAATCTGGCGACTTTGTAGCGAACACCGCCGGAGAAGCGCGTGCTGCGCCAGCCTTTCGCATCGAGGAATAACTCGCCACTCAGATAAGGTGAGACCTTCGCCCTATAAGTCCATCGCGCGCGGTTGCGGTTCCGGGTGAAGTCCGTGCCGGCGCCGGTGAAGCGCTCGGTCAATGTGCGTACATCGAGGGTGTGACGGCCTTCGCGAATCGCGGTAACTTCCACCCCTCCGAAGAAGCGATGCCGGCCCCGGACGTCGCGCTCCTCGTCCGTTTGGAGCGTGAAATAGTACCCCCCAAGTAACGAGAGGCGCGGCGTGAAGTTGTAGTCGAAGATCGGCCCCATGCGGCCCTGATAGAGGCCGAGTCCGGACGGTTGGGTACGGAGGCGAGAGTGCACGATCAGGTCCAGTTTGGGAGCCAGGGGGTACGCCCATTCGAAGGCGTGCTGAGTTTCAGAGACCTGGGCCAGTGCGACCGTTCCGCGGGCAACGAGCGAGAGAATCAAGCAAGTCAAGCCAACCCAAGGAGCAAGTGGCAGACCACTCGTGGCTTTGATTGGGACAGGGCCGTCGCCGGCTGGAGAAGTTCACAAAGTGATGAATTGTGTTGAAAAGTGATGAATGAGCGCGCCGGAGGACTGCCCCAAATGAGGCATGGGTGCTCGATTTGAGGCTGCCTCAAACTGCAACACGAGTAAAATGACGCACTTTGGGCCGACACGGCGCGGGCCAGACTGAGTTCACAGATGGGCAGTCCAACTGAGACACCTCCTTTCGGTGGTGTCCTGGAAGTTGGCGATGACCCAACCCCGGCGGGCGATGACTCGTGTGGACGGTCCAGCTTGCGCCGGACTACGGAACGACAGGAGGAGGCCAGACCAGGGGCGGGCGGGGTAGATCGGGCTCCACGGCAAGATGGGTCTCCCACAGTAACATGACGGTTACTCATGTAACATCGTAACACAGATGAACAAACCGCGGAACCCCTTGTAATTGCGCCGCAATGGCCGTTAACTAACAAGTGAACCCTCCTTTGGTGTGAGTATTATGAAAAGACCTACCCTTTTGCTGTTGTCTTCCGTGCTTGCCGTTTTCACCATGAACGCGCAAGTGACCGGAAAGGTATCCGGAAGTGTGAGCGATCAGAGCGGTGCGCTGATTCCGGATGCGACTGTTTCCCTATTCCTCGCTGGCGGCGCTCGTGCAATTGCCGTCACACAGACCACGGCGCAGGGGCTTTACTCGTTCCCCTCGCTGTCTGCCGTAACCTACGATGTCACGATTGAGAAGACGGGCTTCCTGAAGCACACCACGAAGAATGTGAAAGTGGACCCGGGCAAAGAAACGAATCTGCCCGAGATCCGGATGTCGGTTTCGTCGGTGTCGGAAACGGTGGAAGTCACCGCGGCCGGAGCGTCCGTGCAGACGACAACCGCCGAGGTTTCCAACACAGTGACCAATGCAGAGGTGAGCCGGTTGCCATTGATCAACCGTACGATTACGAACCTGCTGCTGAACCAGGCGGGCGTTGGAAACGGGCGCGGCAGCGTGACGGTGAACGGCATGCGGTCGTCCTATGCCAACGTGTCGTTGGACGGTATCAACATCCAGGACAACTTCATTCGCCAGGAAGCGATTGGATACAGCCCGAACATCCTGCTGATCGACCAGGTAAGTGAAGTGACCGTGTCGACATCGAACGCGTCGGCGGCCAGCCCTGGCGGCGGCGCGCAATTCACGTTCACGTCGCGGTCGGGCACCAACCAGTTTCACGGCGCGGCGCACTGGTACAACCGGAATAACGCGTTCGCTGCTTCCGACTGGTTCAGCAACCGCAACGGAATCAGTAAGCCGTTTCTCAATCAGAACCAGTTTGGTGGTAACTTCGGTGGGCCGGTCAAGCGCGACAAACTGTTCTTCTACGCCTACGCGGAAACACTGCGGCGCCGCGAACAAGCGAGCCTGCTGCGGAACATGCTGACCGATTCCGCGCGCCAAGGCAACTTCATCTATCGCGACAATGCGGGCAATGTGCAAACGGTAAACCTGTTGCGGTTGCGCAATGCGAGCATCGATCCCGTAGTGGCGGATACCATCAGCAAGCTTCCCGCCGCGAACCTGGCGAATAACTTCCAGATCGGCGACTCAAGACCAGATCTGATGCGAAATACAATCGGGTACGCATTCCAGGCGCGCGACAACCGGAACCGCAATAACACGCTGGCCAAGGTGGACTACATCCACTCGCCGAAGCACAGTTTTGCCGGCACCTATGCCTACAACACCGACTTTGACGATCGCAGCGATGTATTCCGTGATTTCAACCGGACGCCGAAGGTGGTGAGCGAGACGCACACCCACTTCATGTCCATGGCGTGGCGGTGGAACCCGAGGCCGACGATGGTGAATGAGTTGCGCGGTGGCTTCAATCTTGCGCCCGGCGCCTTCACGAACTCCGACGAGAGGCCGGCGTTTTATCTGGCGGGGCTGGTGTTCGACAACCCGATTACGGCTTATGATAACCAGGGCCGGGCGACCAATACTTACAACGTTTCCAACATGACGACCTGGTTCAAGGGCGCGCACAACGTGCAGTTCGGTTACCAAATGCAGAAGGTGCGGACAGCTCCTTTCAACCAGTTCAACGTGATCCCTCGCTACACACTGCGCATGGGCCAAGGGCAGAACGCGCTGACACCCGCTGACTTGCCCGGCATCAGCGGACTGGAATTGCAGGCGGCGAACGATTTGCTTGCGAACCTGGGCGGCTTTGTGGATGAGTATCTCCAAACGTTCAACGTCACCAGCCGGAATTCTGGTTTCGTGAACGGAGCAGAGAATCTGCGCCACTACCAATTGGACAATCACGCCTTCTTTATCCAGGACAGCTGGAGAGCGCGACGCCGTCTGACGGTGAACGCGGGACTCCGCTGGGAGTATCAGACGCCGATGCGAGAGCGCGACAGCCTGTTCGTGTTGCCTGTGCTGCGGAATGGCAACTACATCGAGACGATGCTGTCGAATTCCACGCTCGACTTCGCGGGCAGTAAGTCGACGCGGGACATGTACAAGCGCGACTTCAACAACTTCGGCCCGAACATTGGATTGGCGTGGGATGTGTTCGGAAACGGGCGTACCGCGGTGCGCGCGGGTTACTCGATCTTTTTTGCCAACGATCAGATCATGACGGCAATCGACAACAGCGCAAACACCAACCGGGGCCTGACGGCGGACGCAACCAGGGCGGGCCTGAGCGGCCGCTTGAGCGCAGGCCGGCCGCAGATTCCGGTTCCCACCTTCAAGGTGCCGCGCACGTTTGCGGACAACTTCGCAATCGATCCAGCGGGGAACGCTGCCGGCATGCCGGATCCCGGCTTGGTGACACCTTATATCCAGCAGTGGAATTTCAGTATTCAGCAGGAAGTGAAGGGCACCATTGTGGAAGCGCGTTATGTTGGCACGAAGAGCACGAACCAGCTTCGCGCCGTGGACTTCAATCAGGTGAACATTCAGGCGGGCGGATTCCTGGAGGATTTCCGGCGGGCGCGCAACAATGGCTTTCTGGCGCGCGCGTCGGGACGTCCTTTCGACCCAAGGTACAACGCTGCGATCCCGGGCAGCCAGCGGACTCCGGTGTTCGACTCCCTGGCGGGCGGCGGATTCCTGACGGCAGGCGCGGTGGTCGCACCGATCGAGCGTGGGGAAGTTGCGTCGCTGGCCCACCTCTATGCGACCAATGGGATCACCGGCCCGTTCAGCTTCTACAACAACCAGTCGATTTACGGCGCGAACGTCATGTTGAACGCCGCGAATACAACTTTCCATTCGTTTCAGTTGGAGGCCCGGAAGCGGTTCTCGAACGGGATCCATTTGAATACGAATTACGCGTTCTCAAAGGCGCTGAGCGATGCGCTGGGTGATGGCCAGGTGCTATTTGAGCCGTATCTGGACAACGCGAATCCCAAGTTGGAGAAGGCCCGTTCACCGTTTGATCTGCGGCATAACTGGAAGGCGAACTTCATTTACGAGTTGCCGATTGCGAAGCTCACCGGCGGCTCCATGAAGCGGCTGACGGACGGTTGGAGCACGAGCGGTTTGATGTTCTGGCAGTCGGGCACGCCGTTCTCGATCCTATCGCCTCGCGGCACGTTGAACCGGGGTGGGGTACGGTCGAACTCGCAGACGGTAAACACATCGCTGAGTGGGAGCCAGTTGCAGGATGTGGTTGGCTTCCGGATGACGGGGAATGGGCCGCGATTCATCAATCCGGCGAACATTGGACCGGATAGCCGTGGTGTGGCGGCGGACGGGACGACGTTCAACGGGCAGGTGTTCTTCAACCCGGATCCGGGATCGACGGGTGCGCTGGGACGGCGCATGTTTGACGGACCGTCGGTGTTCAGCTTTGACTTCGGGATCATGAAGCAGACCAAGCTTTCCGAGCGTTACTTGCTTGAGATCCGCATGGATTCGTCGAACATCCTGAATCACCCGACATTCTTCATCGGGGATGAATCCGCGGCGGCTTCGCTGCCGAGGTTCAACGTGAACTCGACGACGTTCGGGCAGGTGACGCAGACGTTCACGGGACGTCGGCAGATCCAGTTCGGTGTGTATCTGCGGTTCTGAGCGCTGCCCCAACCGCCTTCCGCGAACTATTCACGATTGTTCTTGGAGAGTTCGACGTTCGGCGACCAAAAGTGTAGAGAAGTCCGGGTCAACCGCCCCGGACTTTCTTTTTTCGTCCTTGCCGCGCGGAGCTGGGTCCGCAATTCTGGATTCTGCGGTACGAGCGTCTTCCTACGATGGACCCGATTGCGACGGACTACCTTGGCTGCCTCAATGAAGGCCTCCTTTCGAGACGACGAGCAGGCTCGTTTCGCGGAACCGCCAGACGTGAGGGCTCCGCCCGCGGCCACTCGCCCTGCTTTCTGAAAGTGCATCCGGCGCCCGTCATCATTGACGAGATCCGACCTGTTCCGGACCGTTGCTGACGTCAAAGAGCGGATCGACGATGGCCGCTGCCGGTACGGGCGGTGAGATCCGCCCATCGCCGATGTGCATGCAGAAAGGGCCGGGCGGACGCATCAGTTCGTGCGGCAGGGACCAGAAGCGAATCGAGCCGGGCCGCATGCAACGGTAGAGTTTGTGGAAGGGCCCCGCTGCGAGGTTTTGGGGAGTCAGCCTGGGAAGGTGGATGTGCACTCACATCGCCAACGATTGATTTCGATCGCGCCGCTACCATCACGCGCCCGTCTCGATGCCGCTCGCGCCGCCCATGGATAGACTCTTCACATGTACATCGCGCTGCGGATAAGGAATCGCGATCCCATTCGCCCGGAACGCCTCCAAGATCGCGAAATTCAAGTCGGAAATCAACTTACCCTTCCGCTGCACGAGCGTATTGGACCACGCGCGCAACTCAAACTGCAAGGCGCTCTCGCCGAACGCGATAAAGCGCACGACCGGAGCTGGCTCAGCCAGCACGTTGTGATTTCCGGCCGCCACCTCCATCAGCAATCGCTCCACGAGCCTTACATCGGATTCGTACCCCACCGTGACCGGAATGCGGAAGCGGACCTTCGAATCCGCATAGCTCCAGTTCACCACCTCCTCCGTAATGAACCGCGAGTTTGGAATGATGATGGCGATATTGTCGTTCGTCAGCACGGTGGTGCTGCGAGCGCGAATCTCGACTACCTGACCTTCCGTTCCCGCGACTTCAATCCGGTCGCCGATCTTCACTGGCCGCTCCAGCAGCACCACCAAGCCGCTTACCAGATTGTTGGCAACGTTCTGCAAACCGAAACCCAATCCGATGCCCAGACCGCCCGCCACCACGCTGAGAGCTGTCAAATCGATGCCCACGGTCTGGAGAATCAGAAGCAACCCGATCAGCAACGCTAGATAGTGAAAGACCGAACCTACGGCCTGCCGCGCGCTCGGGTCAAGCTTGGTTCGGATCAGCAAGCGCTTCACGAGCCACGACTGGAGCCAATTCGTCACCACCACCAGCAGGGCCAGGAGCCCGGTGAGTTTGAGCAGGACGCCCAGGGAGAGACCGCCACCGCCGAGCGGCAGAATGGGCCGCGCCAGGAAGGCTGCGATTTCGTCCCACCAAGTACTGTTCATGGTTGTACCGGCCTATGGATGAAACGGCCAGTGGCGGGGAATCAGAATTGTGGCCATGATCCAGAACATGATATTGAGTGGGGTTCCTACGCGCAAGAAGTCCTGGAACCGATAAGCCCCCGGCCCGTAAATCAATGTGTTTGTTTGATAACCCACCGGCGTCATGAAGCTCGACGATGCCCCAAATGCCACCGCCACGAGGAACGGCCGTGCATCCACTCCCAACCCGTGCGCCGCGCTGATGGCGATGGGCGTCAGCAGAACAGCCGTCGCCGAGTTCGACATCACCTCCGTGAGCACCGACGTGCAAAGATAGAGTGCCGACAAGAGGAACCACGGGCCGAGCGCGCCAAACACAGTCACAATCAACTTCGACAGAATCTCGGCCGCCCCAGTCCCCTCCAGAGCGACGCCCAACGGCAGCAATCCTCCCAACATCAGAATCACCTTCCAATCCACGGATGGATAGACCTCGGCGGGTTTCAGGCAACCCGTCAGCACCATCACCGCGGATCCGGCCAGCGCGGCCACGACGATGGGAACCAGATTCAGGGCGCTGGTCACCACGACGGCAGTCAGGATTCCGGCCGCCACCAACAACTTGGCGCCGCGGGCGCGCTGCATTGCCTTCGGAGTCACCAGAATGAATGCTGGATTACGGGCCAAAGCTTCCAGCTTTTCCTTGCGTACGGAAAGCAGCAGCGTATCGCCCGCCCGGAGCGCGGCGCTGTCCAACTTCGATTGCGCAATCTGCCCATGGTGGCGGATCGCCAGCACCTTCGCTCCAAAGGCATCCCGGAAGTGAAGGCTCTTCAACGTCTCGCCCCGCAGTGGCGAATTTGGCGCGACCACGGCCTCAATCAATTCCAATTCCTCGCCCTGCAGATCCTCGTCCCGCCACCCCAGGTGCGACACCAAAGACACGCCGAGCCTACCTTGCAGTTTCTCGATTTTGTCTGTGTCGCAGATCAAGCGCAGCACATCCCGCGCCTGGAGGACGATCTGTTCTGGCGGGGCCTCCAGCCGTTCTCCATTCCGGAAAACGGCTAAAACTTCCACATCAAGGTCGCGGGCCAGTGGTGAACTCGCGGCGATCGTCCCAACGGATTTCGCCTCCTCCATCAGTACTACGTCGGTGAGATAGCGTGTCATGCCGAACGCATCCACCAGATCCGCGCTCGACCGGCGTTCCGGAATCAACCGGATGCCAATCACGAACATATAGACCATTCCGGCAGCCGCCATCGCCAAGCCCAAGGAAGTGAACTCGAACATCGAAAACGGCATCAAGCCTCGCCTCTCTGCGATGGAACTCACCAGGATGTTGGTCGATGTGCCAATCAACGTGCAGACACCGCCGAACATGGAAGCAAACGACAAGGGCATCAACAAGCGGGACGGGCTGATCCTGGCCCCCCGTCCAACCTCCAGCATCACCGGCAGCAGAATGGCCACCACGGCTGTGTTGTTGATGAACGCCGAAGCGAAGCCTGCAATTAACATAGTCAACAGCGTGGCGAGCCACGCAAACCGCTTTCCCACCCGGATCAACAGCGCCGTGGCCACCTCCAACGCCCCGGTCTTGAACAGTCCAGCGCTTAGCACAAACATGGCGGCCACTGTCACGGTGGCGGGGTGCCCGAAGCCAGAAAGGCCTTGTTCCGGAGTGAGTACTCGGGTGACGATCAAGGCTATCGCGACAAAGATGGCGGTTAAGTCGACAGGGAGCTTCTCCGTCGACAGAACGTAGACGGCCGCGAGGGTCAAGATCACTACGATGCCAATCGCCATAGGTGCACGCTCAACGATTTCTTACCGAGATTATTCCAGGATCATCCGGAGGAAGCAACACAGGAACACGCGGCTGCGGGCAGCACTCTCTCGAGGTCCTGCCGGATTCTGAACCGTTTGGAAGCCGCACCCTGCGGTAGGGTCTGTTTTTCATCTGCGAATCACAGACCGCACCCCCGGGGCAGACGGAGGTAATTGATACCATGGCATCGGACGGCTCTCCGGAACCTGACGCTACGATGAGGAGAGATTCCCACTGTTCAGGTCACGGCAGTGGGCACGTTTCTTCACGAAGGAGACATCATGCGTAGAAGGGACATCATGGCCGCAATAGCCGGGCCGTTGCTGCGAACGTCGAAGGCCGCGGCCGCTCCACGCCCGAACGTCTTGTTGATCCTGATGGACGACATGGGGCAGCGCGCCCTGAGCTGTTACGGCAACCCGCTGCTGAAGACCCCGAATCTGGACCGTCTGTCCGGCGAGGGCATGCGGTTCACGCGCGCCTACGTGACGCCACAGTGTACGCCCACCCGGGCGACGATTCTCACCGGCCAGTACACTGCGCGGAATCGCATGTGGCACGTGATCCCGTGGTATGGCACGCCATGGGGGCGCATTCGCGAGCCCGCGTTCAAAGAGAGCCTCACTCACGAGGATTTCCTGCTCTCGAAGGGCATGAAAGCCGCCGGGTATGCGACCGCCTGCATCGGCAAGTGGCACCTCACGAACAACGCCGATGGCAATTACAACGGGCTGCGCAACGGTGCGCCTTACGGCTTCGATGTCGTGGCGAAACCGGCGCCGCGTCCCGATGAATTGCGCGTGGGCGACAAAGGCGTGGCGCGGCTCACGGATGAGGCGATCGGCTTTCTGGAAGCCAATCGCAACCGGCCGTTCTTCTGCTACCTGCCGCATCACACGATTCACGGCGTGGTGACCGCGCCTGGAGACATCGTCCAGAAGTATCGTGAGAAGGGCGCACCTGCGGAGGGCCTCCACAACGCGACCTATCTCGCAGCGCTTGAGTACATGGACACGCAGATCGGGCGCCTCATGGGCGCGCTCGATGATCTGAAGCTGGCCGAGAACACGGCTGTGATGTTTCTGACCGACAATGGCGGCGTGTACGAGAACTTGAATCACGTTCCGGTCCGCGACGGCGAAGGCTTGCGATTGGAGATTCGCGAGCGCGCTTTCAGCAGCGAGCCGTTGCGCGCGGGCAAGGGGTCGAACTATGAGGGCGGTGTGCGGGTGCCCATGATTGTTCGATGGCCGGGTGCGGTGAAGCCGGGCAGCGTCTGCCAAACGCCGGTGCATGCGGTGGACTTGATGCCGACGCTCTTCGGGATGTGCGGAGCGAAGGCACCGGCAGGTCACGTACAGGACGGCGTCTCGATTGAACCTCTGTTGCGTGGCCGGAAGATCGCCGCGCGGGCACTGTTCGGCTACACACCGTTCTACGAACTGCGCTGGGCCGTGACGCCGAGCGCGACCATCCACGACGGCGACTACAAACTCATCGAGAGCTTCGGTGACTCCATCGACGGCGAAAGACGCTATCGCGAAGGCCACCGCCTGGAACTCTTCAATGTGACCGCCGACGTTGGCGAGCACACCAATCTGGCGGATCGCGAGCCGGGGCGCGCACGAGCCATGCAGCGGCGTCTCCACGATTGGATCCGGTCATCCGGCGCCGAGATTCCGGCATCGAATCCGAGATTCGATCCGAAGCGCCCTTTGGAGGAGACTCGCGAGAAGCCGGCCGCAGTCTGAACACTGATTGTCTTCGCGGGCGGAGAAGCGGAGAATTGAGGCATGACTCGCCGCCAATTGCTGGCTTCCCTTCTCCCCGCGGCTTTGCAGGCCGCTCCTCCGCTGAAGCTTGCGAAGATCGAGACGCTGCACTTTCCGAAGGGGCGTGATTCGGCTCCATTCTGGCCGCATTGGACATGGCTCCGGCTGACAACGGCGTCGGGACTGCAGGCGGTGGGCGAGACGTATCCGCGGACGGCGCAGGAAGCGGAGATGGTGCATTCGCTGCTCGCGCCTCTGCTGAAGAATCGGGATCTGCGGGATATCGAACGGATTTGGACGGATCTTTATCACACCTTCGATTTCCAAATCGCCGGCGGGACGGAGATGCGTGTACTGAGCGCGCTGGATCTCGCGCTGTGGGACTTACTGGGTAAGTCGCTAAACGAGCCGGTTTACCGGTTGCTGGGTGGACAGTCGAATGCGAAGGTGCGGCTCTATAACACGTGTTTTCCGCATCGCTATGACTTTCTCACGGATCCCGATAAGATCATGCGCGAGGTGCGCGAACGGTACGGCGTGGCGGCGATCAAAGTATGGCCTTTCGATGGAGCGGGCCGGCGGAATGGCGGCCAGTTCATCACGCAGGCGCAGATCGACGAGGCGCTGGCGCCGGTACGGAAGCTGAGGGATGCGTTTGGAAATGCGATCGAGATTCTGATTGAGTTTCATTCGTTGTGGAACTTACCGTCGGCGGTGCGGATTGCAAGGGCTCTGGAGCCTTATCAGCCGATGTGGCTGGAGGACATGTTACTGCCGGGGAATTTCGAGCAATTCCGGCAATTGGCGGAGTCGACGTCCGTGCCACTGATTGCGGGCGAGCGGATGGCGGGCCGGCGCGCGTTTCAGCAGTTACTGGATGCGCGCGCGGTGAAGTATGTGATGTTCGATGTGTGCTGGTGCGGCGGAGTGAGTGAGGCAAAGAAGGTGGCGGCGATGGCGTCGGCGCGGGACTTGCCGGTGGCGCCACATACGGCGGGCGGTCCGCTGCTGTTCTATGCGTCGACGCACTTGACGTCGGCGCTGTCGAACGTGTGGATTCAGGAGAGTTGCCAACGGTTCTATGAACACGATTGGCCGTTGATGCTGGAGGATCCGCTGGTGCCGAAGGATGGGACGATCACGGCGCCGGAGTTACCGGGATTTGGGATGCGGATCAAGCCGGAGGTGTGGTCTCACGCGGCGGGGCAATTGCGGGTAACGACGTACTAAGTTGGCAGCAGCGGTCAGGGATCAGCCGTCAGCCGTCAGCCGTCAGCCGTCAGCCGATAGGGTGATGCTGCAATCGCCGCGGCCGAAACGCCGCGAGCCCGGGATCCGGTGCCTTCTCGGCCGCCGGGTCGCGAACCTGCGTGGTTGCAATCGTGCATTCGTAATGCATAATTGCATAAGGAGAAATTGATGCCTTCGCGCTACCTGCCCCGAGCCTTGGAGCCGATTCTCCGCCGCGCGGCCGGCGAGTTCCCCGCAGTGATCCTGACGGGCCCACGACAGTCAGGCAAAACCACTTTGCTGAAGCATGTCTTCGGGTCGCAAGCAGGCTACGTTTCGCTCGAGCCTCCGGACGTCCGGGCGGCTGCCGCTGCCGACCCTCGGGGCTTCCTGGCGATGAATCCCGCGCCTCTCATCGTTGACGAAGTGCAGCATGCTCCGGGCCTTTTGCCCTACATCAAAGAGAGGATCGATGAACAGCGGGGCACTGCCGGGCAGTATCTGTTGACAGGGTCACAGAACTTACTGCTAACGGAACAGGTGACCGAATCGCTTGCTGGCCGGGCGGCGATGCTACGTCTTCTACCGTTCTCACGGCGCGAGGAGTTCGGCCGTCCGCGTGATCCGTTGCCTTGGGAAGCGCGGAAGCGAATCCCGAAGGCCAGACGTTCCACGAGGGCGGATCTCTGGAAGGGCCTGCTTCGCGGGGGATATCCCGAGTTAGTCACGAATTCCAAACGCGATCTTAGTCTTTGGCATTCGAGTTACGTTCAGACGTATCTGGAACGAGACGTCCGATCGCTGCGCCAGGTGGGCGATCTGCTTTCGTTCCAGAGTTTTCTGAGGGTGCTGGCGGCACGGTCGGGGCAACTGCTGAATCTGACCGATGTCGCACGTGATCTCGGAGTTGCCGTCAACACAGCCAAGGCGTGGCTGTCGATACTGGAGGCGACTTATCAGGTATTGGTGTTACGTCCCTATCATGCAAACACCGGCAAGCGATTGGTAAAGACGCCGAAGGTCTACTTCACCGACACTGGCACGCTTTGTTATCTGACTGGGTTGAAGGATGCGGATCATGCCGCGGCGGGGCCGCTCGGCGGTGCGATCTTCGAAACGGCGGTGCTGCTGGAGGTTCTGAAGGTGTTTGTCAACCGGGGCGAGGAGCCGCGCCTGTACTTTTGGCGCACATCGGCTGGCGCGGAAGTGGACATTGTGGTGGATACCGGGGAACGGCTGGTTCCGATTGAGGTGAAGCTGTCGGCAACGCCCCGGCCGGGCATGTCCGTTGGGATCCAAGCGTTTCAAGCTGCCTATGGCGAACGGGCGGCAGAAGGTTTCGTGGTGCATTCGGGTGAAGTGCGCCTGCCTCTGGCGCCGAGGGTACTTGCGGTACCCTTTGAGCCGTTCTGAGGGGCGAATACACAACTGGATAATTCGCAACGCGCCGTTTCGGGAGACCTCGACTTCCTGGTGAGCACGATCCGCCGGGAGCGGGATTCTTGACAGCAACCGTCCGGCCATGATATTTCCCCCTGTATTCCCATATGATGAAACTGCTCGCCGTACTCTCGCTCGTTCCTTGTCTTGCGGGCCAGAATGTACCGTTGTGGAGTCCAACCGCAGCCCTCGGGGAGGCCAGGCAACAGGCATGCGCCACGCTTCTGAAGGACGGGCGCGTGCTGATCACAGGCGGTACCGGGAGCGATGGCTCGCTCACTTCCGCCGAGGTTTACTCGAAAGAAGCGGAGTTTCGTCCCGCGGCGGCAATGCATCGCGCGCGCTCCGGTCACACCTGCACTTCGCTTAGCGATGGCCGCGTGTTCGTGGCGGGGGGAGATGACCTTGGCTCGGCGGAAGTCTACGATCCGAATGACGATAAATGGTTGGAGGTGACGGGCAGCGGCTCGCCACGCACGGGACACACAGCGACGCTCCTCGCCGACGGCCGGGTCCTGCTGGCGGGCGGCGCCTCGTCTTCGGGTCCGCTTGCGTCGGTCGAGATTTTCGATTCGGCCGAGAACCGTCTGCAGCCCCACACGGCTTCGCTGGCTACCGCGCGCGCGCAGCTTGCCACCGTGGTGGCTGTGGACGGTCGCGTGATTTTTGCCGGAGGCCGTAACGGGGAAGGCGCACTCCGTTCGACGGAGATCTTTGACCCGGTGAGCGGCCAGATCACCGAAGGTCCCTCCATGGCGACTGCGCGGGCGGGACACTCGGCCACGCGACTGGATGATGGGAGAATTTTCGTAGCGGGCGGCAGTGACGGTAACACGGAGTTGGATACCGCGGAAGTGCTGGATGCGGAGAGCAAGGGCTTCCAGCTACTGGAAGCGAAGCTTACGGTGGCAAGGCGAGACCATCTGGCGATCCTCATTCCTGGCAACGGCAGTGTGTTGCTGGCGGGTGGCCGGCAAGGGGATGAGGCGCTCAGCGCGACCGAGTTGTTTCAGCCGGTGGAGGATGTCTTTTTCCGGCTTGGTGATCTGACGCGTCCGCGGTTCGGGCTGGCCGGAGCAGTGCTGGAATCGGGGGCGATTCTGGCGGCCGGTGGGGGCAATGCCGATGGTCCGCAGGCAGCGTGCGGAGTCATTCTCCTGCCGAGAATCACCTTTATGAAGGATCCGTACAACCCGAACGAAACGGTGGTCGCTTCCGGGGCATTCTTCCGGTCGAGTACGACTTACGAGTTATCGCTGGATTTGATTGACGGGTTTTTTGTAATTGCGGCGAATAACCGGCGTCTGACAGGATCCGTCCAGACACCAAGCCGCGACTTCAATCTGACCGCTGGATGGGGCCCGGTGAATGTGGTGCAAGTGGGCTCCGGAGACGCGGGCAGACTGGTGCGGGTGACCGCAAGGCATCCCGATGGCACGGTTACGCGGGCGACGGTGCCGGTGAAAATTGTGACCCGTATCAGTATGGCGCTGCCGACGGCAAGCCAATACGAAGGGTCGGCTGTCGATTTCCGGGCGACACTCAGCCGCGACGTCGCCCCGCGATCGCTCACAGGTACTTTCTCGATCCAAGCGTTCACGCTACGCACGGTGTGTCCGCCGGACCGGGAGCCGGTGGCGCAAACCAACCTGGTCATCAACACGAATCTGGTCAGTTCCACGGTGAGCACGCTGCTCTCGCAGGCGCCTCCGGGACAGTATTGCGTCTTTGCGCGCTACACAGGCGACGGCGCACACCTAGGGACATCGGCATTCGGCACTTACACCGTCGCCAGTAAGACGCCAACCGTGACGGTCACGTCCAGCACCGCGCAGCCGCAAGCCGGATCTCACGTGACGCTGACGGCGCGGGTGGACGTGGCACCCGGCGTGCCCGCCACGCCGCTGAACGGCGGGGTTAACTTCACGTTGGATGGTTTCCCGCTCGGGCCCGGGCAGAGCGGCATTGTACTGCCCGGCAGCCGGACTTACACATTCCCGTTCACACCGTTGTCGACCGGACCGAAAGCGGTGTCGGCGCAATATGTCAACGATCCATTCTTTTTCAGCGGCAGCGCGGCGCCGGTCACTTTGAATGTGCAGCGCGGAGCAACGACCCTGAGTATCCTCAACCCGCCCACCTCCTACGTATGCCAGACCGGCGCGTCAGTACCTTTCGAGGCGGCGCTCACCTTTCCGCCAGCGTTGGGATTGGCAAACCGCTCTCTGCGAGCGCAACTCCACTTTGAAAGGATCACTCTCGGTCCCAGCCCGATCCCTGGTTCTTTCACGCCAGTGGCGGAAGGGCGTGCGACGGGAGTCTTTTCAGTCGGACTCGCGGTCTCCCGGCCATCCGGCGTCCAGTTCGTCTACGAGGGCGACGCAACACTTGCGCCCTCCAGCACCAGCATCCTGCCACTCACACTGGTGCCCACGGTTCCCAACGTCACGATTCGCCAGTCGGCCAACCTGGTATCCGGATTCACAGGATTGGTCGATGTGACGATCGACACACGACAGTGCGGCGTGGTGCCCTCCGGAACGATCCAGATTCTGGATGGAGGCCAGCCGGTGACCTCCTTCACGATCCCGAACCAAGTAGTCTTCCTGGGAGCCACGAGTCATACTTACTCGATCCCGTTGACGCGGCCGGCCGGCCCGCGTACGCTGACCGCGCGCTACTCCGGGGACTCAGTCTACGCGGGTGCGACGGCCGCACCGATCACCTATAACTTCCCATAAGCTGGCGCCGCGAAGAGGCCACGCCGGGCGGATGGGAATCCTTACAGAGTCAGATGCAGTTGTGCTCACTGGTGGCGGAGGGCGGACATCGGGTCGATCTGAGTGGACCGGCGCGCGGGAATGTAGCTGGCAAGAACCGCGACGGCCAGCATCGACAGAACCACAGCCCCGAAGGTGATCGGGTCACGAAGACTCACGCCATACACCATGCCGGAAAGAATACGCACCGCAAGGGCAGCCCCCACAAGTCCGATCGCCGTTCCGGTCAGTGCGAGCACCAAAGCCTGGCGCACCATCATCCACAAGGCATCCCGGCGCTGTGCACCGAGCGCCATGCGAATTCCGATTTCCCGTGTCCGCTGCGTCACCGAATAGGAAATCAGGCCGTAGAGCCCGACAGCAGCCAGAAACAACCCGATTGCGCCCAAAGCCCCGACGATGGTTGCGGAGACCTGTTGCTGGTAAAGAGTGGAGCGGATCAACAGTTTCATTGTTGTGACTTCCAGCAAGGGCACCGCCGGATCAATGGCGGCGATCTCTGCCCGCAACTGTGTTGAGATCTGAAGTGGGTCGACGTTCGTGGTAGCGATCAGATCCATGTTTGAGAACCGCGTTTGCGCGTACGGCAGATAGAAGTAGGGTTCTCCGCTTTCCGTGATCGAGTTGATTCGCGTGTCGCGAACGACTCCGATGATCGTCCGCGTGGAGGCAGGGGATTGTCCCGCCAAC
>JAEUQE010000210.1 GCA_016789785.1 Bryobacterales bacterium | reverse complement strand
TACTTCTTCGCGCTGTGCGGCACACTGACCTTGGAAGGCGGACCGATTTTCTGGGTCGCCACGCATCGCATCCATCATCAGAAGTCCGATCAGCCGGGTGATCCGCATTCGCCTCGCGACGGCGCCTGGTGGGCGCACATCGGTTGGATCCTGCTCGGTGAAGCCAAGCACAACAACACGAAGATGATGTCGAAGTACGCGCCCGATCTCGCCAAGCACAAGTTCTATGTATGGCTGAACAACTGGCACTGGCTTCCGATGGTCGTGTTGGGATTAGGGTTGCTGTACTTCGGCGGACTCCCGATGGTGCTGTGGGGCATCTGCTTCCGCGTCGTGTTCGGACTGCACGCCACGTGGCTGGTGAATTCGGCGACGCACATGTGGGGCTCGCGCCGCTTCGCCACTCGCGATGACTCGCGCAACAACTGGTGGGTCGCGCTGATGACGTTCGGCGAAGGCTGGCACAACAATCATCATGCGCATCCGGTCTCGGCACGCCATGGCTTGGCCTGGTATGAGTTCGACATCTCCTACATCACACTGAAGATGATGGAGGCGGTGGGATTGATCTGGAACCTGCAAGTCGCGCGTGTCAACAGCCGGTTGGTGCCTGAGCGCGAAGTCGCCTAACGCGAACTTGGCTGGCTGCTGAGCGATCTCTGATTGTTTCCTGTGCGCCGGATCGATCTCCGGCGCACTTTGTTTCTCCGCACGTCGACTCTCCCCCGCCGATGGCACAATAGAAGCGTGGTTGTCGCGGGCCGCCAGAAGTCCATCGCCTTCTTCATCGCGCTCGGCGTTGGTCTCATTTCCATCAGCGTGCTGCTGTACGTCGGTTGGGTGATCCTCAACTGGCGCACGGGCTTGCTGTTGTTTCTCGGCGTGGTGCTCCTCGCCGTCATCATCAGTGGAGTAGTGTTGAACACGACTTTCCTTGTTCGTGAGATCCGCCGCAATGAGCAACAGGATGCGTTTATCAACGCCGTCACGCACGAGTTGAAGACGCCCGTTGCCTCCATCCGCCTTTACTTGCAGACATTGCAGACACGCAATGTCGACGAGGACAAGCGCAAGGAATTCTACGGCATTATGCTGCAGGACAGCGAGCGTCTGCTCAACACCATCGAGCAGATCCTCCGCACGGGACGCATGGCGTCGAGTGCGCGCAAGCCGCATCGCGTAAGGATCGACCTCGGCGGATTGCTGGAGGATTGCCTGCAGCGGGCGCGCACGTTGCATCACTTAAACGACGAATCGCTCGCGTATGATCCTGGCCCCCATATCGCCGTGCTTGGTGATACCGAGGAGTTGCAGGCCGCCGTGATGAACCTTCTCGACAACGCGGTCAAGTACTCGCGCGCGCCAATCCGGATTCGCCTGAGCACGCAACCTGTCGATGACAAACACATCGCGGTACGCGTAACGGACTCGGGAGTTGGCATCCCACCCACGGAGTTGAAGCAGATCTTCAAGCGCTTCTACCGGGTACCCGGACCGCAGGCAACGAAGGTGAAGGGCACTGGACTCGGCCTCTACATCGTGCGCGCCGTCGCCAAACGGCACGGAGGGCGAGTGTGGGCGGAGAGCCAGGGGCCCGGCTCCGGCAGCACCTTCGTACTTCAGCTTCCCGTACTGCAATGAGCAGCATTCTGGTGGTGGAGGATGAGCAGCATCTCGCCAATGGGCTGCGCTTCAATCTCGAAGCCGAAGGCTATCAGGTGGACGTAGTGGAGAGTGGCGAAGCCGCGCTCGACCTGCTTGCGGCCAGCGCCTTTGACGTGGTGGTCCTCGACGTGATGCTCCCCGGCATGGATGGATTCTCGGTCATGACGCAGATGCGCGAGAAGGGCCAGTTCATTCCCACATTGATGCTCACCGCGCGCGGCCATCCGGATGATGTGTTGCGAGGTTTTGCGGCGGGCGCGGATGACTATCTGACGAAGCCCTTCGAGTTGCCGATTCTCATCGCGCGCATCGGCGGTTTGCTGCGCCGCCGCGAATGGCTGCAAGCGTCATTGAACGCGAGTGCGCCCCAGGCAGCGCCGCCACCGGAGCCAGTCGGAGAATTTTGCTTCGACGGGAAACTGGTGAGCTTCGACCGGCTGGAGCTGGAAGTGCGCGGTCAGAAGTATCCGCTGACCCTCATGGAGGCGAACGTGCTCCGATACCTGATTCGTCACGAAGGAAAGCCGGTGTCGAGGCAGCGCATGCTGGAAGAAGTGTGGGGTCTGCACGAGGACACCGACACGCGCGCAATCGACAACTTCATCGTGCGCTTGCGGCGCTATGTTGAGGACAACCCGACGCGCCCGAAGCACTTGCTCACCGTGCGCGGAGTTGGCTATCGCTTCGTCGCGGCGCCAGGCGCGGAGTAGCGGACACGAGGGCGACGCTTCACTCGTAGAATCAATCAGCAGCTTCCTGTTTCGGCGAGTCTGTCCAGCCTTGATCCCTTGCGCAGGCGCCTGATCTGCTCCACGCTACTGACTTTGGCCGGCCGCGACTTGGCGATTCCGATGAATTGCTGCATTGCTTCTTGCCGCTCGGCGTGACCACCCGTGTAACGCTCCCGAACCGCCAACCGGACCAACTCGGAAATCGTCGTTTTCTCGCGACGCGCCCGGGCGTGGAGCGCACGCCATAGTGGCTCATCCAGATACAGTTGCGTCCGCCTCATGATGGATAGTGTACATCGCACACACAAACCGGCAGGCTGCAATTGGACGGGACGCTCACCGCTTCTTCCTGACGGGCCGCTCCACACGATCCGGCGCGTTCTCCACCGCCTCCTTGCGCTCCGCCTCGCTGATCTGCGCATAGGCGGGCGTCGCCATGCCACTGACCTTCACCGGAGCGGGCTTGTCGGCGCGCCATTCGGTCAACTGCCGCTTGTAATCCTCAACGCGATCGCGATGCCTGACCTCCGCAACCAGATTCCGCTGCTCCTTCGGATCCTCCTGCATGTCGTACAACTCGAATTCGCCCGACAAGCTTCGGCTGTTGTCGATGAACTTTAACCGGCTATCGCGAACCATCGCCGTGCGAAGCTGCGAGTAACATCGATCCTTCCACGCCGAATCGCCGCCGCGCATCAACTTTACGAAACTGCGGCCCTGCATGCGATCGGGCAGCGGAAGCCCACACGCATCGAAAATCGCCGGCATCAGATCCGTGTTCTCGACGATCTTCTTCTCCACGCGGCCGCTGTTCTCGCGCGCGCCTTTCACGCCTCTCCAGATCAGCGGCACATGCGACGATCCCTCATACATCACGCTCTTGAACATGCGTCCGCGATCCCCCAGCATGTTGCCGTGATCCGCGGTGAACAGCACGATGGTGTTGTCGGCCATGCCGAGTTTGTCCAACTCCGCCAGAAGCCGGCCTACCTGCTGATCCACATGCGCGATCGCACCGTAGTAGGCGGCGCTCATCACACGCAGCATCCGCTCATCGTCGATGAACTGACGCTTGCCGCGGCCCTGCTGCGCGGCGCGAAGCTCCTTGATGTTGGCGGGCAGGTTTGGAACTGGGATGGCGTTGGGGTCGTACTTCTCAAACCACCGCTTCGGTTCCACCGACGGTGAGTGAGGCTTCAGATAGCTGGTAAATAGAAACCACGGCTGCGCCTTCTCCTTGCGGCTGCGCAGATAATCGATCGAACGCTCGGTCAACCATTCGGTTTCAAAGTCTTCGTCGGGATACCGGAAGATGCCGACATCGCGGCCCAGCGGATCATCGGGCCAGGGGCATGTGCCGTCGGCAATCGCCCACTTCGCCGCCCCTTTTCCATGCTTGCGCTGAAGATAGGCACTGTGGCCGAGTTCCGGCGTCGGCCCCTCTGCCGAGAATGACCAGAACTGATCGAAGCCGTAGTCGAAGCGCCGTGGCGTGTAGTGCAGCTTGCCGGCGATCGCTGTGTGATAGCCGTGATGCCTCATGATGGAGGGCAGAAACACTTCACCCTGATTCGCGGGTATGCCATTCGCCGTGACGCCATTCACATCGGCGTAGCGTCCCGTGAACGTGCACGCACGCGAGGGTGAGCACACGGGCGCGACGGTATAGGCGTTTGAAAACCGCACGCCCTGCCTCGCGAGGCGATCGAGGTTGGGCGTCTGCACCACGGGATGCTGCTCCGCGCTCAACGCATCCCATCGCATCTCGTCTACCATGATGAAGAGTACGTTGGGACGCGCGGGCTGCATTGCAGTGGCGGAGAGCGCCGCGGCGGAAGTGGAAAGAAACGCACGCCGTGAAGTCATTCGTCGCGGATCATATCACGGCTTTCCTGATGTGGTCATCAGTTTGGCACGCGAAACACACCGGTCGATCCGCCGAAGGCTCGCAGACCCGGCAGGGCGCTGCCGGAATACTGTACTTGCAGCATGCGATGGAGAGGTTCGCCCCAGCCACCATCGATCACCCACACTTCGGCGCCGCGCGGAAGCTGATAGATGCGCTTCAACTCCCGCAGTTCTTCCACGAACGCCGTCGGATGCAAAGACCAGTTGCGCGACACGGCCACGCGTCCACCATCCATCTGGTAGTCGAGGAAGTGCTCGTTGCGCTGGTCGGTGCACATGTGTTGTGGATTCGAGTAGTAGCAGAGCAGCAGGCTCGTCTGATAGTCGACGAACGTGAGTCCGCGCGATGCTTGTTGCTTCCAATATGCGACAGCTTCTCTCAAGTGCTCCCGCCGCTGCGCTTCGAGCTGCTGAGTGCGCACCTCGGGGATCGCGACAATTTGCAGCATCAGCATGAAGGCCAGCGTCCCACTCAAAGCGATCGTCGCCCGGCCACGCGCCAGTTCTGCAACTGCCAGGGAAACCGGAACCGCAAAGAGCATCGCGAACAACATGCAATGGCGGGAGCCGCCCAACGGATAAAGGCCAGCCAGCGCCGCACCGATCCACAACAGGGCGGGCACGCTCAGCAACAACGCCACCGGCACCGCATGATGCGGCCAGCGCGCTCGCCGCTGGTAGAGCGTCACAATGCCTGCAAGCAACAGCACCACACCCAACACTGCAAACAGCTTAGACCCAAAGATGTACTCAACCAGTCCGGGCATGTTGAACGCAAGGTAGTCCGCGATCGAGTCGGTTGGTTGCCGGTACAACCTTCGCAAGAAGCCTTCCTGCACTCCCGCCGCAAGCTCTGATTGGCGAAGTTTCGCGAGGTGAGTCACGTAGAGCGCCGCATAAGTAGCGAGCGCAGCTATCTGCCCGAGCGCCCAGGTGAGGCGGGCCGCACTCGCCACCGGCTGTCTTGCCAGACGCCACAGCCCATAGCATCCGAAGCCCGCCGCAAACCATGCCGCGGAGTAATTCGACAGCACCGCCACCAGCAACCCCGTGGCGCTGATCGCCATGTTGCGCAACGGGCGATCCACCCATGCGCGTTCGAACCAGTAGAGCGCGGCAGCGATGCCCAGCATCATCGGCATATACTGGCGCAGTTCCTGCGACATCGCATACACCGGCGGAATCAACGCCGAAATCGCCGCGAACACAAGCGCCGGCACAAGCCCCAATACCAAACGCGCCCATCCAAAGCTGAACCAAACAAAACCTGCGCCGCTCAAGATCGGAATCAGGCGCAAGAATAACTCCGAAGTACCGATCTTGCGCCAGAAATGCAGTGCCAGGCTCAGGAAGGGCGGGTGTGCATTGGTGTTGTTCATGCGCCACGCTTCACCCAACGACGGCCGGTGCGCGAGGTGGTATTGCAGCGCTTCATCCGGGTTCAGCGCATAGGTGACCGCATAGAAGAGGTGCGCCAGCGTGACCATCGCAATGAGAACGCCAACCGCAAGTTCGGGGTGCAACTCCAGCCACTGCACCGCATGCGTGGAACTCGCGGCTTCTTGTTTCAGCGTGCGTCTGGGTTTCGTTCTTGCCAAGCGGAATCAGGCGTCCCAGTTGTCGGCCTTGCGATAGGCTTCAAAGCACTTCTTCAAACCTTCCATGCCTGGAACGGACAGCCCATGCTCACCGCCCAGAATCCCCTTGTAGCCCTTGGCATGAATCGCTTTGAAGATATTCTGATAGTTCATCTCTCCCGTGTAGGGCTCCCTGCGGCCCGGCACATCGCCGATCTGGAAGTAGCCAATCAAATCCCAGTACTGATGAATGTGATTGATGATGTTCCCTTCGGAAATCTGCTGATGATACATGTCGAAGAGAATCTTCACCTGCGGATGATTCACGCCGCCGATGATTTCGCCCGCGTGCTCGGAGTACACCACAAAGTAGCCGGCGTGATCCACCTTGTGATTCAGCGGCTCCAGCACCAGAACCATCTTCGTCTTCTCCACAATCTCCGCCGCGCGCTTCAACACTTCGATGGCGTTCGCAGTCTGCTGCGCGAAGGTCAGATGCGGCACCGCAAGGCCGCTTGTCACCGTGGCCGCTTCATTGCCGATGATCTTGTGGATCTCCACCGCCTTGCGCACATCGTCAAGCAGCGTACGATGGCCTGAACGATCCGGCATCGCCGTGGGACGCCATCCTCCGCGATTCACCACGAACACGCCCATGCTGAGCTTCAATTCATCCATCTTCTTGCGGAACGTTTCGATCTCGGAGTACGGATGCGAAGGAAGCCCGTTGTATTCGAACGCAGTGAATCCGGCCTCGGCATAGATCTCGAACTGGCGCGTCACAGGAAGATTCGGAACCAACCCGATCCGAGGCCCATATCGCAGATGGAAGGGCCGCAGTTTGGCTTGCGCTTTCAGTACGGAGGGACTGATGGCAGCGGCCAAGGGCGCAAGCGTAGCCGCGTTGAGAAGCGAGCGTCGATCGATTCGCATCTCGATATGATATCGAACCGGCTTGTTCGAGCGAGCCCTACGGCTGGCTCATCATCATGAGACGCGCGCGCGCTTCCACATCGCCCGGATCGAGTTCCAGCACTTGCATCAACTCCTGCCGCGCTTCGACAATACTGCCCATTTGTTGATAGACACCAGCGAGTTGCTTGCGCGCACCCACGTGTTGCGGCTTGAGCCGGATCGCCGCCGTCAGATGGCGTACAGACTTTGGGAAGTCGCGCCGCAGATAGTACACCTGCCCCACCAGGAAATGCGCCTCCACGTTGTTCGGCTCAATGCGCAACGCTGATTCGAAATGCGACGCCGCCTTCTCCAGATCGCCACGCTCCTGGTAAAGCCCCGCAAGATTCAGGTGCATCACATCGTTGTCTGCCGTCACAGCCACCGTGTGTTCAAACAAAGTGAAGCTGTTCTTCCATCGCGAAGTCTGCACGAAGCTGCCAAACGCCAGAACCCCCAGCAGCAGACCCGCCACTGGCGCGGCCACCTGAGCCGGCAATCGAAAGTGCTCCGCCGCATCGGCCAGCGCCCACACCACCAGCACCGCAAGTCCGATCATCGGCAGATACGTGAACCGGTCGGCCATCGCCTGCAAGCCGGTCTGCGCCAGACCGCTCATCGGCACCATCGCGCCCAGATACCACAGCCACCCGGTCAGCAGATAGCCATTGCGCCGCGCGCGCAAAAAGAATATTGTGCTGATCACGCCCAAGAGCAAGGCGCATGCGAGCATCGTGCCCGCGGGAATCTTTCCGTAGGGATACAGCACTCCAAGATCGACCGGCAACAGAAACTTGCCCAGATAGCGCACGTAGCTCTGGATCGCGTTCCAGATGCGGAACCAGAACGGCAGCGCGGTGAGCGAAACAGTCGCGCCCATCTGATGCTGGCCGCTGAAGGTGAGCACGCTTGCCGCGGCAACGGCAACGAACATCGGCAGTTTCTCACGCAGCATCGCAACAATGCCCTTCGATTGAATGCGCGCCAGCGGCCACCAATCGAGCAACAGCAGCACGAAGGGCAACGTCACCGTGCTCGGCTTGCTCATGATGCCGCACAGAAACGCAACTTCCAAGGCCGCAAATCGCGCGATCGAAGGCGCGCGCACATACCAGCCGTAGGCAAGCAGCGTCAGCATCCAGAAAAGACCGCTGAGCACATCTTTGCGCTCCGCCACCCATGCCACGGACTCAACGCGCAGCGGATGCACCGCGAACAGAGCCGCCACCAGCGCGCTTCGCCACATGGCGCCGGTGAACTGCCAGAACGCCAGAAACAGCAGCACCGCGTTGACCGCATGCAGCGCGACATTCACCAGATGATGACGTCCCGCATTCAAGCCGAACAACTGGCAGTCGATCATGTGCGAGATCCACGTCAGCGGCTGCCAGTAGTAGTAGTCGAAGGTGCGAAACGCCCAAGCGATGCCCTGCGCCGTGAGCCCGCGATTCACGTTGGGGTTCTGGATGACGTACTTCGGATCATCGTAGTTGATGAACTCGTGCGACCCTACCTGCGCATAGACCACAAAGCAGGCCACGACCAGCCCCAACGCGATCGCCCAAAGCAAACGGTTTCGCGGATCAAGCCCGATGGGTTTCGGCTGGCCTGCGAGGTCTGCCATCCCATCCGCGCGAGCTTCCCGCACGGGCTGTTTCACAGGCTGTTTCTTCTTGACCGGTTTCGCCATTTGGAACCTTTCCAGGATAGCCTGTAAGCAGTGGAAGTCGTTCGGATCACACATGGGTTGAACGCCGAAATCGCGCTCGATGGATATCGCCAGGGAATCTTCCCGATGGGCTATCCGGGGCGCAAAGAGATTACGTGGCACCGGCCGCCGGTGCGCGCCGTGCTGCCGCTGGACCGCCTGCACATCTCGCGATCGCTGGCGCGCACGCTGAAGAAGGCGCACTTCGACGTGACCTTCGATCGTGCATTCACGGAAGTGATGCACGGCTGCGCCGATCGCGACTCCACGTGGATCACGCAAGCGATCTTTGAGGTTTACGGGGAGTTGCATCGCAGGGGACATGCACATTCGGTGGAGGTGTGGGTGAATGGCGATCTCGCGGGCGGCTTGTATGGGGTGCGCATCGGTGGAGCGTTCTTTGCGGAATCAAAGTTCCATCGCGTGACGGACATGTCGAAAGTTGCGCTGGTTTCGCTGGTGGAGCGCATGCGCGCGTGCCGCATGCCGCTGCTCGAAGTGCAGTATCTCACGGAGCACCTGTCGCAATTTGGCGTCGTCGAGATCAACGATGCGCAGTATCGGGCGTTGTTGCGCGAAGCGCTTCGCGAGGACTGCCCGTTCCCGTAGACCGGTCAGCGCGAGCGACTGGCAGTACATGATCGGAGACGGCCAGATTGCTCTCCGCCTATCCATGTGATAAACCTCAAAGCCATGTTTAGGATGCTTGTCTCTGGGACTCTGCTGGTCTGTGTGCTGACGCCGCTTGCTATGGCCCAACGCCAGACCGCATCTTTGGCCGGATCGGTGATCGACAGCAGCGGGGCACCCGTACCCGGTGCACGCATCGTCGCCAAGAACCTCGGCACTTCCATCAACCGCGAAACCACATCGAACGAATCCGGTTACTACACAATCACAGCAATACCGCCCGGCGCCTATTCCATCGCGGTGTCGAAAGAGGGATTTGCCACCTATGGTGTTCCGGAACTGGTGCTGCAGGTCGACCAGAACGCCACGGTGAACGCTCAGTTGCAAGTGGGTCAAGTCAGCGAGGCGATCAATGTCGTGGGACAGGTTGCCGCCGTCGATACCCGCAACTCCACGCTGAACACGGTGATCACGCAGGAACTGGTTCGCGACCTCCCGCTGAACGGCCGAAACGTACTCCAACTGCTTCGGGTGACACCGGGCACGCTGACCACCTCGGGAACCTTTAATCAGGCCGCAACCCGGCCCGAAGCAGGATCAGAGTTGATTTCGGCCAGCGGAGGACGTGGCAACTCGACCACGTTCGTCATGGACGGCGGAATTCATGAGGACCCCTACACCGAAGTCGCCAACGTGCTGCCCAACCCGGACGCAGTGCAGGAGTTCAGCTACCAGACCAACAACTACGGCGCCAAGTTCGCGGGCCGTGGCGGTGGCGTGGTCAACGTGATCACACGATCCGGCACGAATAAGCTGCACGGCTCCTTCTTTGAATACCTGCGCAATGCGAAGATGAACGCGCGGAACTTCTTCGCACCGCGTAACGATGGACTGAAACGCAACCAGTATGGCCTCGCGATCGGCGGACCGATCGTCCGCGATCGCACGTTTTTCTTCGGCTCATGGCAGGGCACGCAGATCCGTTCGCTGCCTGCGAATCTGACCAGCGTGGTGGCAACCGCACCGCAGCGCAGGGGCGACTTCTCCAGCTTCCGTCAGCAGTTGGTGGATCCTAACGGCAACGCGCCCATCGCAGGAAACATCATCCCGGCGTCCCGGCTTGATCCGGTTGCGCAACGCGTACTCCAGGTGATTCCGACGGCGCAGTCGGCCGACGGTCTTCTGTTTTTCCAGCGTGGCGACAGACAGACCGACAATCAATACCTCGCCCGTGTGGATCATCTGTTCTCGGCGCGGCACCAACTCTCTGGCCGCTACTTCTTCGACGAACTGAAGATCCCCGCCATCATCGACTCCGCCAACCTGCTCACGGCCCTTCCAGACCGCAGATGGCAGAGTCAGAGCGCCGTGCTCAACTACACGTTCACTGCCAGCGCCACGCTGCTCTCGAACACCACCATCAGCTACAATCGCGCGTCGAATATCGCGTTCGGCCCCCAGCAATTCCCGGGGCACCGCGAGTTAGGAATCAACGTCCCGACGCTGAGCGCCGGCACCACTTTCCGCATGTCGATCGGGCAGTACTTCAGCCAATCGTACAACGCGCTCTACCGGGTGCCTCGCAATCAATACAACCTCACGCATTCCTGGACCAAGATTCAAGGCCGGCATGAACTCGATTTCGGCATCGACATCGTGCGCGAGCATGCAATCCTCGATCAGGACTTCCTTTCCGATGGCAACTTCAGCTTCGCCTCCCGCTTCTCAGGCGACAATCTGGTGGACTTCATGCTCGGCAAGCCAAGCGCGTTCAGCCAGATCAACACGCTTTACTACAATCTGTTGCGCAACCTGTACGGCGCCTACCTGCAGGACAACTTCAAGGTGAACCGGCGGCTGACACTCAACCTGGGTGTGCGCTGGAACCCATTTGTGCCTTTCACGGACCAGCCTGCCAATCAGTTCTCGCAGTTCAACGACGCGCTCTATCGCCAGGGTGTGAAGTCGCGGCGATTCCCGAATCTTCCGCCGGGACAACTCGCGGCCGGCGACCCTGGTGTTCCGATCTCGGGCGTGCCATCGGCGTGGGGAGTCTTCGATCCTCGTCTCGGTTTCGCGTGGGATGTGTTCGGAAAGGGCAAGACCAGCCTGCGCGGTGGCTATGGCCGCTTCCACGATCAAATGACGGCGCTCAGCTATAACCGCCAGGTGACGTCGCCGCCGAATTCGGTACGCGTGGACATCAACGCACCCTTCAGCACACAGGATCCTTACCGGGGCTTCGTGAATCCCTTTCCGGTGTCGCGTCCGATCGCCGCGTCGCAGCGATTCGTGTTCCCATTCCTGGTGGTGGGCTTCGCACCTGAGTTCACCTATCCCAACATCCACCAATTCAACGTGACCGTGGAGCAATCGCTTCCCAAGGCGCTGGTGGCTCGGGTCACCTACCAGGGAGCGATCAGCCGCAGGTTGTTTCATGCCGCCGAGTTGAACCCCGCGGTATTCGGCCCCGGCGCGACGCTTGCCAACACAGATCAGCGGCGCCCGCGCCCCGAGTATACGCAAGTGACGTATGCCGGAACGTATGGCCGAGCCAACTACCATGCGCTGGTAACGAGCCTGGAGCGCCGGTTCTCCGGCGGTCTTACGCTGCTGGCCGGCTATAGCTGGCAGAAGAGCCTGGACATTCTTTCGAACACCGCGTTTGAAGGCAACGGCAACGCGTATCCCTATGGCCAGATCGACAAGGACTACGGACCATCCGCGTTTGACCGGCGCCACCGCTTTACAGGATCGTTCAACTACCTGCTGCCTTTCAAAGGCAAGGGAGCACTGGGCGTGATTGCCGGCGGCTGGCAGACGAACGGCATCCTCACCATGCAGACCGGCGGTCCGTTGAACTTCGTCAACGGCGTCGACATCTCGCGCACGGGAATCGGCCAGGATCGAGTGGACATCGCCGGCAATCCGATCCTGCCCTCGGACCGCGCGAAGGGGGAGCGCATTCTGCGATGGTTCAACACACAGGCCTTCGCGGAGCCGGCGCCGGGGACCTTCGGTACCATCGGGCGCAACACCGGCCGCGGCCCTGGCCTGGCAACCGTGGACTTTTCGGCATTCAAGAATTTCTCCATGCCTTGGATGGAAGGGCACAAACTGGAGTTCCGCGCGGAGTTCTTCAACCTGTTGAACCGGGCGAATCTGGGTAACCCGAACACCACTCGCATCAACGCCCTGTTCGGCCGCATCACGTCGGCCGGCGAACCGCGAATCGTGCAGTTGGGGCTACGCTACAGCTTCTAAGCGCCAACCGCGCGGCCTCGACCTGGAAGCCGAGGCCGCGCGCCAACCCATCACCATCTCCCGAGGTGTACCCTATACATTGGCGCGCTTCCCTGCCCTGCTCGAAGTGCATCCAACCTTGAGGAGAACACCGTGAAATGGTTTGACTACGCCGCCCCGCGTTCGGTTCAGGAAGCAACGCGGCTCCTGGCGGAACACCCCGATGCACGCATGCTCGCCGGCGGCACTGACATCCTTCCGCAGCTTCGCGCCGGCCGGCGCAGCACCTCCCTCGTCGTCGACATCAAGAAGATCCCCGAGATCTCCGCCATCACGTTCGACGCCGCCGGCAACCTCACCCTCGGCGCCGCGGTCCCCTGCCATCGCGTCTACGAAGACCTTCGTATTCGCAAACAGTTCCCTGCGCTTGCGGAAGTCGCAAGCATCATCGGCGGCATCCCGATCCAGGGCCGCGCCTCCATCGGAGGCAATCTCTGCAACGCGTCACCGAGCGCTGACTCCGTCCCGCTGCTCATCGCCCTGAGCGCGACTGCTGAAATCGCAGGCCCTTCCGGCGGCCGAAGCTTGCCCGTGGAACAATTCTGCGTCGCGCCCGGACGCAACGCGCTTTCACCCAGCGAGTTACTCATTTCCATCCGAATTCCCGCCATGCCGCCACACAGTGGCGCACACTACTTACGATTCATTCCCCGAAATGAGATGGATATCGCGGTGGTGGGCGCGGGCGCTTCACTTACTCTTTCCGGCGGCCTGATCCACTCCGCGCGGATCGCGCTCGGCGCGGTTGCCCCCACACCAGTACTTGCCTCGGATGCCGCGGCCTCGCTCGCAGGCAGGGAGGCGGGGGCTGAGGCACTGGAGCACGCCGCAACGCTGGCCAAGCATGCGGCCAACCCGATCTCAGACATGCGTGGCACCGCCGAATACCGCCGCCATCTGGCCTATGTACTTACTCGCCGCGCCCTCGAACATGCGCTCAACGCCGCGCGCGGCAACTAAAGGAGGCAGAATGCAATCCAAAATTCACGTAAATACGACCATCAATGGCGAACCTCAGGAGTTCCTCTGTGAACCCCGCCAGAGCCTCCTCGAATGCCTCCGCGACATCCTCAATCTCACCGGCACCAAGGAAGGCTGTAACGACGGTAACTGCGGCGCATGCACCGTCATGATGGACGGGCGCATCGTCACCTCGTGCCTGGTGCTTGGGGCCGAAGCCGAGGGCGCCGAAATCACCACGGTGGAAGGAATCGCCAAGGGCAGCGAACTTCATCCCCTGCAGAAAGCTTTCCTCGAAAACGCCGCGCTGCAATGCGGCATCTGCACGCCGGGCTTCCTCGTGGCAGCCAAGGCACTGCTCGACCGTGAGCCTCAGCCATCAGAAGAACGCATCCGCTGGTGGCTCGCGAACAATCTCTGCCGCTGTACCGGCTACGACAAGATTGTCCGCGCTGTTCAACAAGCCGCCGCGGAAATGGCAGCATCCAAATAAGGAGACCGCACCGAATGAGCACGCAACCCTATCGAGTGGTCGGCACACGACCCGTCCGTCACGACGGCGCCGACAAAGTCACGGGCCGCGCCCTCTATGGCGCCGATATCCAACTCGCCGGCCTGCTGCATGGAGCGATCCTGCGCAGTCCGCACGCCCACGCGCACATCCGATCCATCAATACATCCAAAGCGGCTGCGCTCCCCGGTGTGAAGGCGATTGTGACGGCGGCGGACTTCCCGCCCACCGAGGACAAACTGGTCGACCTCGGCGAGGGAGAGACGCCCCTCAGTTACATCCGCGGCAATGTCCTGGCAAGCGGCAAAGTGCTGTATCGCGGGCATGCCGTCGCCGCGGTGGCCGCCGCCAATGCCCACATCGCCGAGGAAGCGGCATCACTGATTGAAGTCGACTATGAGCCGCTACCGTGCGTGCTCACCGCACCGGACGCGATGCGCGACGGAGCGCCCCTGGTCCACGAAAGTCTTCGTACGAAGGAGTTCGGAGAGCAGACGGACAAGGCCTCGAACGTCGCCGAGCACTTCCGCCACTCCATGGGCGACATCGCCAAAGGGTTTGACGAGGCTGACCTCATCATCGAACGCGAGTTCCACACCGCCACCGTGCATCAGGGCTACATCGAACCGCACAACGCCACCGCGCTTTGGAACAACGATGGCCGTGTCCTCGTGTGGTGCAGCACGCAGGGCTCGTTCGTCGTGCGCGACACCACGGCCTGCATTCTCGACATGCCCGTCTCACAGGTGAAAGTCACGCCCATGGAAATCGGCGGTGGCTTCGGCGGCAAGATCCCCGTCTATCTGGAACCCGTGGCCGCGATTCTTTCGAAGAAAACCGGCCGTCCAGTGAAGATCGTGATGTCGCGCAAGGACGTGTTTGAAGGCTCGGGGCCGACTCCGGGATCATTCATCCGCGTCAAAATCGGTGCGACGCGCGAAGGGAAGATCACCGCCGCGCAAGCCTATCTCGCCTATGAAGCCGGCGCTTATCCGGGTGCGATGGTTGCGGCCGGCGCAATGACCGTGTTCGCCGCCTACGACATCGCGAATGTCACCATTGACGGCTACGATGTCGTCGTCAACAAGCCCAGCACCGCGGCCTATCGCGCTCCGGGCGCAACCAACGCGGCCTTCGCCACCGAAACCGTAGTGGATGAGATCGCCGAAAAGCTCGGGATCGACCCGATCGATCTACGCCTTCGGAATGCGGCAAGGGAGGGCACACGCCGTGCCGACGGGCCGAAGTTCCGCCGCATTGGCTGCGTGGAAGTGCTGGAAGCGATGAAGGCGCATCCGCACTACAGCGCCCCGCTGGAAGGCCCGAATCGAGGGCGCGGCATCGCCATCGGCTTCTGGTTCAACGTTGGTCTTCCCTCCAGTTGCACAATCGGTGTAAATGCCGATGGCAAGGTCACACTGGTGGAAGGCTCCACGGACATCGGCGGCACACGCACTTCCATCGCCATGCAGGCCGCCGAGGTTCTCGGCATCCCGGTGGAAGACGTCCACCCATCCGTGGTCGATACCGATTCCGTCGGCTTCACGGCAGTCACGGGCGGCAGCCGCACCACGTTCGCAACGGGTTGGGCGGCGTACGAAGCGGCCCAGGACATTGTGCGCCAAATGAAGGAGCGCGCCGCGAAATTGTGGGCCGTGGATCCTTCGGCAGTCGCGTTCGAAGCCGGCGTTTTCCAATCGGGCGAGAACAAACTCACGTTCGCCGAACTTGCCGCGCGCATCGGCGAAACGGGTGGTCCCGTGGTCGGGCGCGCGACCGTGAATCCTCGCGGCGTCGGTGGTTCCTTCGCAGGTTGCATTGCCGATGTCGAGGTCGATCCCGAAACCGGCAAGACCACCGTGTTGCGATTCACCAGCGTGCAGGATGCGGGCCGCGCCATCCATCCAAGTTATGTCGAGGGACAGATGCAGGGTGGCAGCGTACAAGGCATCGGCTGGGCGCTCAACGAAGAGTACTTCATGAGCGCCGAAGGCGAGATGCGCAATTCCTCACTGCTTGACTATCGCATGCCCACCGCGCTCGACCTTCCGATGATCGACACGAAGATCGTTGAGGTGCCGAACCCCGGCCATCCATTCGGTGTGCGAGGCGTGGGTGAGGCGAACATCGTCCCGCCGCCGGCGGCGCTGGCGAATGCGGTCTACCGTGCGATTGGCGTGCGCCTGCGGCGGCTGCCGATGAGCCCTCCAAACGTGATGGAAGAGATCTGGAAGAACGCCTGATGGCGCGCGTATTCATTCCGTCGCTGCTGCAGCCGTTGACCGGAGGTGAAGCGGAAGTGGAGGCCGAGGGCTCGGATGTGCGGGCACTCATTGATTCGATGGAGTCGAGATATCCAGGCCTTCGGGACCGCCTCACCGACGGTGCGCGCCTGCGTCAGAACATCTCGGTTGCGGTGGATGGCGAAGTGTCGCCG
>JAEUQE010000020.1 GCA_016789785.1 Bryobacterales bacterium | reverse complement strand
GTTCTCACGCTCGCGCCTTTGTTGGGGGCAATCGTGATCAGCCCTTCGCCCTGCAGCATCTGCAGCGCCTCGCGCACCGGCATCTGGCTCACGCCATAGCGTTTGCTCAGTTCAGCGATCTTGATGCGCTCGCCAGGGCCAAAGCGCCCGGAGAGAATATCGGCGCGGAGGCGCTCTCTTACGCGCAGATAAACGGGGTCGCCGAGGCCCTGCGCGTCTTCGCGATCGAACGTATCCATGCTTCACTCCTTATGATCAAAGATCTTCGCGCGCCTATCGAAAGTAAAATCCACCATTCACGTCCAGGGTTGCTCCCGTGACGTGACGTGCCTCGTCACTGGCCAGATACACGCAAGCGGCCGCGACATCGTCCGCTGTCCCGAGCCCGAGCGGGATCTGGGATGCGATCTCCCGTATACCCTCTTCGCCATGGGCTTGCCGCAGCATATCTGTCTCGATCACACCCGGCGCAACCGCATTCACCGTCACTCCGAATGGCGCTGCCGTGCGGGCGAGAGTGTGTACCAGTCCGATCTGGCCCGCCTTGGCGGCCGTGTAGTGGACGAAACCGCGAATCGCTCCGCGCCACGCCGTGACGGAACTGTTTACGATGATGCGCCCCGAGCGTTGCTCGCGCATCCGCAGCATCGCCGCCCGTGCGCACAGGAAGAATCCAGTCAGGTGAGTGTCGATCACTTCCTGCCAGCCGGCCAGCGTGGTCTCAAAGATATCCTCGCGGCGGGTGACGCCTGCATTGCTGACCAAAATGTCGAGGCGGCCGAACTCGCGGTCCGTGAACGCGAACATCGCCTCCACTTCCTGCTCACTGCGCACGTCGGCGTGGACGAATTCGGCCCTGGCCCCCGCCCGGCGCGCTCCGTCCAGCGTGGATTCCGTGGTGCCGTCGCGGACCACGTCATTCACCACCACACCCCGGCAGCCAGCGCTCGCCAGCGCAAGCGCGATTCCGGCGCCGAGACCGCGCCCGGCTCCAGTCACAATCGCGACCTTACCGTCCAGCCGAAACATCTTCGGTGCTCCTTAGGCGATACCAGTGCTGTGACCCGGCAGGCCGGATTCGGGTGAGGTCGCCATTGTAATGCCGCAAATCGCGCGGCTCATAGGGATACTTCCGCGCGGCGTCTTCGTCAACCTCCACGCCAAGTCCCGGCCGCGCGGGAATAATCATCTCCCCGTCCACCACTTCCACCTCCTCGCGCACGACTTCCGAGCGCCACGGGACATCGCTCACCATGGTCTCAAGGTAGCTGAAGTTCGGTGTCGAGGCTGCCAGTTGCAGGCTCATCGCATTGCAGACTGGCCCATTGGGGTTGTGGGGTGAGATCGGACGGCCATAAAGCAGACCCAGGTTCGCGACTTTCTTGGCCTCCAGCAGGCCTCCAATATGGCAGACGTCAGGTTGCAGGAAATCAAGACTGTCGCTTTGCAGGGCTTCCAGAAACCGCTGCGGTTCGAAGTAGCGCTCCCCGGCGGCGATGGCGATCGGAGCCCGGCGCCTTACGTCCGACAGCGCGGCAAGGCTCTCGGGTGGCAATGGCTCTTCATACCAAAGCGGCCGCAGCCGCTCGAGGCGGCGCGCCATCTCCACTGCCGAAGGAACATCCAAACGCCCGTGCACTTCGATCAACAGATCAACAAGCGGTCCCACCGCGTCCCGCACCGCTTCCACGATGTCGTACGCCTCGTGGCGCTGAGCCGGCGTCAGCGTGAGATAGGCCTGCCCGAACGGATCGAACTTCAGCGCCCGGAACCCGAGCCTTGCCGTCTCACGCGCCTTGGCGGCGAACTCCTCCGGCCGCCTCGCGCCCGCAAACCATCCGTTGGCGTAGCAGGGGACACGATCGCGGCACTTCCCGCCCAGCAGTTCGTAAACCGGCACGCCCAGTGCTTTCCCTTTGATGTCGAACATCGCAGCCTCCACGGCGCTCAGGGCAGTGCGAAGCACGGGGCCCGAACGCCAGTAGCTGTCGCGGTGCATGACATGCACGTGGTGCTCGATCGCGAAAGGATCCTTTCCCACCAGGTAGCGGCCAAGCTCCTCGATCGCTTCGGCCACCGTTCTCTCCCGCATCTCGAGTGTTCCCTCGCCGGCGCCGCGAATGCCGTCCGTCGTCTCGAGGACACAAAAGACCCAGTTACAGCGATAGGCGTGAACGATTTGAGTCGAAAGCTTGGTGATCTTCATACATAAACCTCTGCCGGCGCCGGGTGAGCGCGCTGGTAATCTCGCGAGAAGCTCCGCAGCCGGGCAGTCCAGAGCAGCAGCGCGCCGAGAATGTACGCGCCAGCCAGGACCGGGAACCCGAGGGAGAGTCCCGCCCACTGCTTGACCGCTCCCAGCACCAATGGAGCCAAAGAGCCGAAAAGGAACGCGATCGCAATCATAAGCCCACTGGCGGAGGCATGAAAGCGGCTTTCCACCACTTCAAAAAGTGAAGCGTAGGTGTTGGAATCGTAGACGCCGCGGAACAAGCCGAAACCCGATAGAGCCACCAGGGCGGGAGTAAGGGCGTCGACGCTACCAAGCAACAGAAGGAAGGGAGCACCCATGAGGAGTCCGGCCGCCTGAATATCGAGGCGCCTACCCGGGTTGGTTCGTGCCGCCCGGTCGGCCATCCAGGCCCCCGCCGTCACGCCCAGGAACGCAAACAAGTGGTGCCAGAGCATGCTCGCCAAACCGGCCTGCGCGAGAGAGAGCCCAAAGCGTTCGTGCAGGTACGTCGGCATCCAGGTAAGATATCCGACATTCACGAACACCATGCAGCCGAATGCCGCTGAGATGGAAAGTGCCGTCGGGGTGCCCATCAGGCGGCGCAGCACCTCACGCGCCGGAGGACGATCCACGGGTGGAGGCGGCGAGGGGCGCAGCCGAAACGCCATGAAAGCCGCCAGAATCAGGCCGGCCGCCCCAAAAACATAGAAAGCGCTCCTCCAACCGAACCGGTCGGCAATGCTCCCGGCCAGCCAGCCACTGCACACCACACCGAGATAAAGCGCTGTCTGGTGCACGGACATCGCCCGGCTGCGGGTCTCCGCATGGTGAGCCGCCATCAGGGCGTACGCCGCGGGTGCATAGAATGCTTCCCCCGCGCCCGTGGCCGCGCTGCGGATGAGGACGAGGAAAACCAGCCCCGTGGAAAAGCCCGTCAGCAGGGTGCTCAGGCTCCAACCCGCCAAGCTGACAAGAACGATGCGGCGACGGTCCAGCCGGTCGCCGGCCCACCCAGCCACCGGTACGCAGAGCGCCAGAGCCAGCGAGAACAACGTGGCGACCAGTCCCGCCTCAATATCGCTCAATTGAAGCTCGGCCCGGAGTTGCGGGAGCACGACACTGTACACCTGGCGATCGGCCTGATTCAGGAAAAACGCGCACCAGAGCCAGAAGACCAGCTCCCAGCGGTAGCGTGCTCCGGAAAGGTTAAGCGCGGCCAACTTCATATCAAATCGCTAAATCAGTCAGATCAACACTATCATAAACCAGCCTAGTTGACAACACAGATTTGATACAATATCATATAAGTCGAAAGCGAAATCCTTGATCTCGCATCTGTTGAGGAGTTGCCCCATGAGAGGAGTTGCCGCATGATCCGCCTTGTCGCCTGCCTGCTGCCCTTCACCATACTGCCTCTGTTCGGGCAGACCGCCCAGATCAGTGGGCTCGTACAAGACCCCACCGCTCTCGCCGTCTCCGGCGCCACGCTCACTCTCCGCCACCTGGATACCGGTATCGCGCGCGAGTTCAAGAGCAACACGGATGGCTACTTCTCGGCCCCGGCGCTGGTCCGTGGGCGGTATGAAGTCCGGGCCACCGCCCCCGGTTTCAAGCCTCAGACCAAAACGGGAATTGTTCTGGACGATGGCCAGAGCCTGCGCCTGGATTTTTCGATGGAACTCGGCGACATCACGCAGAGCATTGAGGTCCGGGCCGAAGCTCAACTTCTCGAACGATCCTCGGTCGCGGTCAGCACCGTCATCACCAACGACAAGATCGTGCAACTGCCTCTGCTCAACCGGAACATCATCTCTCTGGCGACCCTGTCACCCATGGTGCGGCCCGTTGGAGCATTCGGAGGGCTCCCCGTGTCCAGCTTTGACGGTTCACGCATGTCGATCGCGGGAGGCGGACCGAGTGCCAACAATCTGCAGATCGACGGCATCGCCGCGGAAAACATGACCTCCGGAGTCCTCAACATGTTCCTCTCGGTGGACGCCACCGAAGAGTTTCGCGTCATTACCCGAAGCCCCAGCGCGGAGTATGGCCGCAGCGGAGGCGGTGTCATCACGATGATCAGTAAGTCGGGAACCAACGAGTTCCACGGGTCCCTCTACGAGTTCCACCGGAACAAGGTGTTGAATGCCAATAACTGGTTCGCCAACAGTACGAACCGCGAGCGCGGTCCCTTTGTTCTGAATCAATTTGGCGCTACGTTGGGCGGACCAGTCAAGAAGCAGCAAACGTTTTTCTTCGCCAATTTCGAAGGCTTCGAGTTCCGGGAGACGCAACAGGCGTTTCGAACCGTTCCCACGGATCTGCAGCGTTCCGGTGACTTTCGCGGCACATTGGATCCACAGGGCCGGCAGATCGCCATCTACGACCCTCTCTCAACCCGGCCGGATGGTGCCGGCTTCACAAGGGACGTGATCAGTTGTGGCAGCGCGCAAAACGTGATCTGCGCGGACCGTATCTCGCCCGCGGCGCGTCAAATGCTTCAGTTCATTCCGCGCCCGAACCTCCCCGGCATTGGCGGGACTGGGCAGAACAACTACTTCGGACAGACTTCTGTCGCGCAGAGCAAGCGGATCTACGGAGGGAAAGTCGACCACAACTTCACTGCGACGCGCCGGCTCTCCGGACGCTACACCTATGACGGATCGATGCGCGGCTTTCCCGATTTCTACCAGACCATCGCGGAGCCCAACGAGAGTAACGCCGATTTGCGCCGCGACAGCATCGCCTTGAACTATACCGACACACTCTCTCCCACTCGAGTCCTCGAAGCGCGCGCGGGAGTAAACCGGTACGGCATCGGACGCCAGTCCCGCAGCTTTGGGTTTGACTTCTCGTCGGTGGGCTTCCCCACCGCACTCGCCTCGCAGATCCAGACGCCGCAGTTTCCGAGAATGACGGTTTCCGACATAACGGCCTTCGGCGCCGGCCAGGGCGATACCTTCGACCAGGGCTCATACGCCTACACGATCGGCGCCGCCATTACGCAGCAGCTTTCCGGTCACACTCTGAAATACGGGGGCGAGAACCGTATCTACCAGCTCAACAACACACAGCGGAGCATCCCCGTGATGGAGTTGAACTTCACGCGCGCCTTCACGCAGGGCCCCAGCCCCAATGCCACCGGAGTAAACCTCGGCCATGGCTTGGCGACGTTCCTGCTAGGTAACCCTACGGCTGGTTCGGCCGGCCTGGCTGCGACCAGCACTTACACGCTGAAACACTACGCGCTCTTCGTCCAGGATGACTGGAAAGTCACGCCGCGGCTCACCCTGAACCTAGGCCTCCGCTGGGAATACGAGGGTCCTCTGACGGACCGCTTCAACGCAATCACCAATTGGGATCCCAATAAGACGTTCACGCTGAACGGGGTGAACCTGCGTGGCGGCTTGATCTTCCCCGGCTCTGGCGGCGTGCCGCGTGGCCATCGCGATGTGTCCTGGAATGAATGGCAGCCCCGCTTCGGCTTTGCTTACACTTTGTTTCCCAAAACAGTCCTGCGAGGGAGCTACGGCATCTCCTTCTTGCCAACCACGGGCATCTTTGTCACGCTCGGCCGTACCGGATACGACCAGGCGACTCCGCTGGTGGCAACAGACGCCGCGATCGCCGGCGGTTTCCGCCCCATCGTGACGACATCCAACCCATTTCCCAATGGCCTGATCCGGCCGCTCGGTCCTGAAGGCGGCCCGGCGTCGGGAGTGCTCACCGCCGGCTCTGCCAGCCTACGGTCCCTCGAGCGCGGCTACAGTCAGCAATACAGCTTCAACATCCAGCACGAGCTTCCGGGCGCGATCACCATCGAAGCCGGCTACAACGCAAACAAAGGGACAAGCTTGCCGACAAATCGTGACTACGATTACCTGCCCTTCTCAGTGCGCCAGGCAAACACCGTGGCTCAGTTGCAAGCCGCTGTTCCCAATCCCTACTGCGGACTCGTGCAGCCTGGCCTGATCTGTAACGCGCGTGTCCAGGCATCGACTCTCCTCGACACGGTTCCGCAGTTCAATAACGTGTCGGGCCTCGACTCCTGGGCCAGCTCCATCTACCATGCCTTCACGCTCAAGGCCGAGCGCCGGTTCGCGCGAGGCCTGTCGTTGTTAGTCGCCTATACCTTCTCGAAGCTCATCGACGACAGTATTGGCAATGGGACCAACTTCTTCACCGACGGTGGGAACAACACCGTACAGGACTGGGATAACCTGCGCCTGGAGCGGGCGGTCTCCTCGTTGAACCAGCCGCAGCGTTTGGTCTCCACAGTGCTTTACGACTTACCGCTCGCACGCCGAGGCTCTCGCTGGACTCGAGGGATTTTCGGAGACTGGCAAGCAAACGGGATCCTCACCATGCAAAGCGGCAATCCCATTGGAGTTACGACAGCGGTCGGCAATCGCCCGTTCGCGGGCGCCCGGCCGAACTGGATTGGAGACCCGAAACCCGCCGGCCAGAACATCAACCGGTGGATCGACCCACAAGCATTTGAACTCGCGGCCGAACGCAACCTTGGGAACGCGCCGCGAAACCTGCCGAGTCTGCGAACGGATGCGTTGTTCAACCTTGATGTCGCGCTGCTGAAGAACATCGCCATCGCCGAGCACTGGCGCCTCCAGTTCCGCGCGGAAGCGATCAACCTGACCAATACTCCCACATTCGGGATGCCGGGTACCGGGTTCGGCGGCGCCCAGTTCGGTATCGTAACCAGTACGGCGAACGCCCCCCGAAACCTTCAACTGGCCCTCAAGCTGCTGTTTTAGTTTAGTAGTTAAGGGTGGCGCTTGCTTTTTTGCCCCAACTGCCGGCAGACCCTTTTGCGGTCGCGGCTGGCGGCAGTTGTTTGCGGCTGCCCTGATCCACCTCACGGGCAAAGGGCCGCGCAATTGTGTTACCTTGCGAGTTAACCACCGATCGGTGACCATTCGCCCCTGGCAAGGACTACACATGAATAGGCGCCATTTCTTGAAATCGACGGGAACGGCCGCTGGGATGGCCGTCTTCCACAACTTCCCTTACCACCTCTATGCCTCGTCCACGCAGAAGCAGGCCAGCGACCGTGTGAAGCTCGGGCCAATGGGCGTTGAGCTCAGCAGGCTCGCGATGGGGACGGGAACCAACGGAGTCGGGGGCAGTTCGAATCAGACGAAGAAGCTCGGCGTGGACGGCGTGGCGGACCTGTTCCGCGCGGCTTTCGACAACGGAATTACATTCTGGGACTCGGCGGATCAGTACGGTACGCACCCGCACCTGAAGGCTGCGCTCAAGAACGTGAAGCGCGAAAAGGTGACGATTCTGTCGAAGACTCATGCGTCCACCGCGCAGGAGATGAAAGCCGATCTGGACCGCTTCCGGCGCGAGATCGGGACCGACTACATCGACATCGTGCTGTTGCACTGCATGCTCGAAAAGAACTGGCCGGACCGGAAGAAAGGTGCGATGGAAGTGCTTTCCGAGGCCCGTGAGAAAGGCATCATTCGCACGCACGGAGTAAGTTGCCACACCCTGGACGCACTGAAGACGGCGGCAGCAACCGATTGGGTGCAGGTCGACCTGGCTCGCATTAATCCGGCGGGAGTGGCGATGGATGCGGATCCGGCGACCGTGCTCGGCGTGTTGAAGGAAATGAAAGCCAAGGGCAAGGGCATCATCGGCATGAAGATTCTGGGGGCGGGCAAGTTGCGAGGCAAGGCCGACGAGTGCCTGCAGTATGCGCTGGCTCAGGAAGTGGTGGATTGTTTCACGATCGGAAGCGAGAACCGCCAGGAGATGCTGGATCTCGCAAAGAGGATTCCCGCCGCGAGCGTACGCGGCTGACCGTACTGTGATGGAAGCGAGTAACTGAGGAGTTGAGACCATGAAGAGCTTTTTGAAGTATCTGGGCATTTCGGCAGCCGCTGCCGCACTGGTGCTCACCGTGGCCAGTGCGCAGGCGCCGAAGAAGGCGGGCAAGAAGGGGCCCGGCATTCTCCAATCCGAATGGGGCAAGGTGGAAAAGGGCACATATGCCGCGCCGATGGGTAAGTTGGGCACGGCGCCCGAAGGACCCTGGACCGCGACAACGATGGGCGCCGCCGTGAATGGCAAGGCAAACACGGCGAAGACGGCAACCGTGGTGGGAGAAATTCTCGACTTCTCGTGCTATCTGCAGATCGGCAAGCATGGCGAGAAGCACCGCTCGTGCGCGCAGAAGTGCTTTACGGCGGGTCAGCCGATTGGACTGCTGGCCGAAGACGGCACGATGTACATGCTGATGGAAGAAGAGCACGACCCGCGCCGTGACGGTCTGACGGATTTCCGCAAGACGGCGATCGAGCACGCGGCGCACATCATGGAAGTGACCGGTACGCTCTCCGAGCATGGCGGCTACAAGGCACTTTACGTCCACGGCTATCTGAAGAAGTAGGGAGAACGCGCGATGAAAGGGATTGGACTTCGCTACTGGATTCCTCTTGCCGCAGGCGCCGTGATCTCGATCGCTGTGGCTGCGGATGTTAAGCCGGCCGCGCCTCCTCCGGTTCCCCTTGGTCTGTTGCCCGTCCAATGGCCGAAGGACAATCCCTATTCGCCCGCGAAGGCCGAGCTTGGCAAGCTGCTCTATTTCGATACACGCCTCTCGAAGGACAACACGGTGTCGTGCGCGACCTGCCATAGCCCGAAGTTCGCGTATGGAGATGGCCTGCCGGTATCCACGGGTATCAAAGGGCAGAAGGGCGGCCGTAGCGCGCCAACGGTGATTAACCGCGCCTATAGTCTCGCGCAGTTCTGGGACGGCCGGGCGGCGACGCTGGAAGAGCAGGCCAAAGGTCCGATCCAGAATCCGATTGAGATGGGCGAAACGCATGAAGCCGTGGTCGCCAAGCTGAAGGGCATCGCGGGCTACCGGGCGATGTTCAAGCAGGTGTTTGGCACCGAAGACCTCACCATCGATCACGTGGCCAAGGCGATTGCCACGTTTGAGCGCACGGTGTTGTCGGGCAACGCGCCGTATGACCGGTACAAGGCGGGCAATAAGGCCGCAATGACTGCCGATCAGGTGCGCGGTATGGATGTCTATCTCAACAAGGCGAAATGCGATCAATGCCACGAGGGGATCAACTTCACGTCGAATGCGTACCACAATATCGGAGTCGGGATGGGCAAGCCGAATCCGGATGAAGGGCGCTTCGTAGTGACGAAAAATCCCGCGGATTGGGGCGCGTTCAAAACGCCGACATTGCGGGATATCGCACGGACGGCGCCGTACATGCACGATGGCAGCATGAAGACGCTGGAAGAGGTGGTGGATTTCTACGATCAGGGCGGTACACCGAACAAAAATTTGGACGAGAAGATCGTGCCGCTGAAGCTCTCTGACCAGGAGAAGAAGGATCTGGTGGCCTTTATGAAGGCGTTGAACGGTGAAGGCTGGCAGAAGATTCAGGCTCCAACAAAGTTCCCAGAATGAACAAGAACACTTTTCAAACGATGAACCGGCGGGCGCTCCTCGCCGGTTTTCTTTTTTCCGGAGTGGCCTGTAAGCGCGAGAAGAAGCGCGAAATTGCGGTGATTCCGAAGGGGCGGGCGCACCTGTTCTGGCAGTCGGTGCATGCGGGCGCGGTGGCCGCGGCGCGGGAATCGGCGGTCGAGATCATTTGGAACGGTCCGGCCACGGAGACGGATTTCAATGGCCAGTTGCAGATCGTGGAGGCGATGATCAATCGCAGGGTGGACGCGATTGCGCTGGCGCCGATCGACAAGAAGGTGATGGTGAATGTCGTGGAACGCGCCGCCCGGCAGAATATCCCGGTGGTGATTTTCGATTCCGGCATCGATACCGAGAACTTCGTCTCCCAGGTGGCGACTGACAATTACGCGGCAGGCCAGCTCGCCGCGGATCGCATGGGCGAGATCACGGGCGGAAAAGGCAAGGTCGTGATGGTGGCCGTGCAGCCGGGGGCCGCGTCGACCATGGCTCGCGAGCAGGGCTTCGAAGACCGGATGAAGGAGAAGTTTCCGGGCATCGTGATTGCCGACAAGCGGTTCGGCATGGCGGATTTCGCGAAGTCGCTGGCAGTGACGGAGAACATGCTGACCGCGCACTCGGATCTGGCGGGGCTGTTTGCTTCGAACGAATCAAGCGCGGTGGGCGCCGCGCAGGCCCTGAAGGCGCGGCAGAGCAAGATCAAGATGGTGGGATTCGACTGGAGTCCGAGCCTGCTGGAAGACTTGAAGACAGGGTTGATTGACTCGCTGGTGGTGCAGCATCCATTTAAGATGGGCTATGAGTCCGTGAAGGCGGCGATGGCGAAGCTGAACGGACAGACTCCGTTGAAGATCAACAACTTAGCTCCTCGACTGATTCGGAAGGAAGATCTTGAGAAACCGGAAGTGAAGGATCAGCTCAACCCGGATTTGGAGAAGTACTTGGGGAAGGGCGCCTAGGTCCGAACGCTTCATGGTAGTGCCGCCGGCCCGCTGTAGCGGGCCGTCCGCGTACACTTTCGAAGAGCAAATCAGCCTCCGCCGATCACAATCATGTAATGGTGAACACGGCTCCAGATGTGAGACATCGCCCCTAGCCAACCGGTGTAAGGCACCAAGGCCCAGATGGTCACCGTGAGCAGTCCGACGATAAGGGCGTACTCAATTAGATCCTGTCCCTGTTCGGCGCGACGAAGACGAGCCAATACCGAACGTTTTTGGGTCGCTTGCATCTTGATTCCCAAGTTAATGATCGCCGGTTGAGGGAGTCTTCGCTAGTCGGGAAAAGACCTTACGAAGATCCGGCAGCTTGGCACCGTAGCCCATCCAAGCTGCCGGATCTAGTGGAGCTTAGGGGTTTGCCTGTGCAGGCAACCGCAAAATACTGAGATTTCGAAGGGTCACCGTCTCGCTGGTACTACTCGTCATCTGCGCCCTCAGGTCCACCATGACATCCCCTACCGGAAGCCCGGAGGCACTTCCGGCATTGGAGGCGAGCACCGTTGCCCAACTCTGGGCAGTCCAATAGAGACTCGTGCCCGACCGCACGGCGTCCACTCGCATGGAGGCCACCGTGTCGGCGGCCATCCCACTCCGGGAGCCGAGGATCGTACTACCCCAGTAGAGTGTGTAGCTGAATGGCGTCCCGGCGCCTTCATGAGAGATGTCTGCCCGGATTTCGAAACGATCGCCATTGCGAAGCAGTGCCAGGGGAATGCGACAGACGCCAAGCGATGCAGCGCTGGTTGAAGAACTGGAGCCACCCGCGATCGAGCAGATCACCTGGGGCGCCGTGTGGGTTTGGTTGCCCTCGCGCGTCTTGCGCGAGTGCTCCGCCGAGTTGTACCAGGCGTGGCCGTTTGCCGCCCCCGAGGGGTCCGTACTGGAGCCCGATTCCTGCCATGCCGCTTTTGTGGGCGTCGAGGTAGCCCGGTACGTGGACGCTTGCACCGCGCCGTCCGCTTCCAGACGGGCCAGGTCGTTCCCTGCTGTGTCCTGCCAGGTCTGCAAAGGGGCTGTCGCCTGCCCGTCGCCTGCGCGTACGGCTAAGGTGGTCAACCCGACGCCCGAGGCCGCATCACGAACCGTTAGCGTCGCCGTGGGAGCGCTGGTGCCCACACCAAGACGGCGCGACGAGTTCTCCCAGAACAGCCGGCTACTGTTGTGAGCAAGGTTTCCTGAAGCATCGACAAACGGAACGGAACCCCCTGGATAGCCTGTGAACAGGCAGGCATTCCACACCACATCGAGTCCATTCGACACCAGGCAGCGGTTCGCAGCGCCCAAAGGCAGCCTTGACCACAATGCCGGACTGGTACCGAGTCCGACGATCAGATCGCCCCGGTTTACGGCGCCGGGACTCGTATCCTGATGGCCCGCTCCGAGCAGTGCATGCGCTGAGGGCTGCCTTGGATTGGTCATCCTGGGATCGGCGTCGGTGACGTACCGGTTCGAAGCACCGGGCGTGCCAGTGGTCCCCGCAAGCGCCTGCTTCTGTTCGGTCGTGGGATCGTTTACCGCCGAATGGGTCGGGAAGCTGAGCGCAAGTTTCGATTCAGCGATACCCGCGTTCGAAGCGATGTGCAGATCCGTGATCACCCCCTGTGCCAGGGACGGTTCGGGAAGGTTGCCAGTAAGAGCGCCGCCCACCTGAATCCCAGCCTGCGTGGCCGCGCCCAACCGGTAAGACGCCAGAATCACGTCGTTCGCCTGCGGAACCGAGAGCGACGTAAAGGTGATGGTATTTCCAGCCAGAGCGTAGTCCAACCCAGGCTTCTGGAAGATCCCGTTGCGAAAGAGCTGTAAACTGGTGGCCGGGTTGGGCGGGTTTGCCAGGGTGAAAGTGATGTTCGAGCCGTTCAGCAGTCCTGTGGGGACTTCGTTGTCGACAAAGGAAGGTCCCGCGCCCGAGCTGCAAGGCCCGACAGTACCGTTCACCCTTACGCAGTCTGTGGGCTCTCCAACCGCTCCTTCCAACTCACCGGCGGAGTTGATCACAGCCGCTCGGGACGGTGTGAATCCGAGCGCTTTTCTGGCGCGTGCGGCCAGTTCCTCGTTGAGCCCGACGACGCTGCCGATATCGACCGGTCCGTCGGCGGGCGAGTTGACCATTCCGCCTGTTGGAGGCGGACCAACCAACTGAACATCCTTGATTTTTCTTGAGACCGTACCCGGGGGCACCGCCCAGAATTGAGTCGCCTGTACGCGTCCATTCGCCACAAGCCGAACCACATAGTAGGCGCCGGGTGACGCGGTAGTAGTCGGGACAAGGCTCACCTTCAGTACGCCGTCAATGATGCGCACACTGCGGTTGTACGCGGGAACCGAGGAATAATCAGAGGCGAGGAAACTTCTCCACTCGATCAGCGCAATTCCATTGAACTTGCTACCGTCGGCGCGATACACCGTGTCTTCGATGGTTGTGAGTTGAGGCTGCGCCAGAAGAGCCAGGGCGCACGCCAAGCAGGCCACTGTGAACACACTTCGGGCCAGAATCCGATTTCTAATCATGCATAGCCTCCAGGCTTGAGCCCGGCTCCGATTGGTGTCCGGGCGCGGGTCCGCCGGCCAGCCGTGCGCAGAGGGTGCGTCAGGCTGTGTGCCGATCAGAATTTGTGTGGGACGGTCCCGCTGCCCTCAGAGTAGCTGGAGGTATGTGAAGAGGATGGTTTCCGGCGGATGGCCGCTTTCTTCTAACTGATTGATAAAGTTATTGCTTACGGGAACGAAAATTCATGGAGAAAGCTTGTGATCGCCGGCCTGCGGCTACCGGCTCAGCCACGCCTTCATGTTATTGGTCACCAGATCGGCGGCATCCCAGTGTGACCAATGTCCAGCATTTGGAATGGTGATCAGCGTCAGCGGCGCGTCCACCCATTTCCAGGTGTCGTTCAATGCACCGGGGAGGAGCGCGGAATCCTTCAAGCCGTGAAACATCAGGACCGGCACTTTGGTGTTCGGCATCAGCGGACCGTTTGCCGTGTAGGGCTCCCTTGGATAGTTACGCTTGTAGTAATTCAGCATCGCCTCGAAGTCGGATTTGCGGAAGGCTTCCACATACTTCTCGCGGACCGCCGGGGGAGCAAGACCGGCGAGCCCTTCCGCGCTCAGCTTCAGATGGGCTCCCTCCTGCTGGAAGTTGCGCGCATACTGGCTGTTCTTCTGCTGATCGGGGTTGCCGGCGAGTTCCCGGCGCAGACCGTTCGGATGCGGCAGATTCACGATGATCAGTTTTTCCACCATGGCGGGTGCGAACGCCGCCACCGACCACGCCACCATTCCGCCCCAGTCATGTCCCACGACAATCGCCTTCTCGCGGCCCAGATGCCGGATCACGGTGGTGACATCGGAGACCAGCAGGCTGACATCGTAGTTCTCCACGCCCTTCGGCTTGTCTGACAGGTTGTATCCACGCTGGTCGATGGCCACCACCTGGAACTTGTCGGACAAGCCCTCCATCTGGTGGCGCCAGGAATACCAGAAGTCGGGAAAGCCGTGGATCATTACCACCAGCGGTCCCTTGCCGAGAGACGCGTAGTGGATTTTGACTCCGTTGTTCTCGGCGTATCCGTGTTCCACCCGGTCTATCAGGTCCGCGCCGGACACTGCGGATACCGCCACCAGCAAAGAGACCATCAGCTTCATTGCAGTTTCCCTCGCCCTTCCACTTGCCAGGTTTCCACCACCTCGTCGCCACGGATGCCGTAGACCTGCTCATGCAGGTTCATTGCGACGCAGATATGATTGGGAACAATCCGCACCCGGTCGCCCACCGAGAATTCCCAATCCGTGCGCTTCAGATCGATATAGCCATGCTCTTCGTTCATTTTGAAGAACACGGCTTCAGGAGCTTCGGCGACATAGCCGAAACTCATCTCGGACGAGCCGGCCAGACGGTCCGAGGAAAAGGTCTTCGATCCGCCATCCACGATCATCTGACGGGGCCTCGCCGTCGACACAACCGTCACCATGATCGAGGCCGCGACCTCACTGGCTTCACAGGCGTGGCAGCCGGCCCAAGTGTTCTTGTCGTTGAAGATGTAAGTCCCGGGCCGGATTTCGTTCAGTCCAGCCACGTGGTGCGACTGGTACAAGGACGGTGTGGATCCGCCACTGACGATGTTCAGGGGGAGGCCGGCACGCTTCCAATCGGCGGTCATCTGTTGCACCAGGGCGGACAGCTTCGCCATGTCTTCGGCGCTGTCATCACCGGCTGACTTGATGTGGCCGGGATAGAACGCGATCCCTTCGAGATTGAGGTAAGGCAGGCGCGCGATCTGGCGGCCGAGTTCGTTGAGTTCCTCGCCCGGATTCACGCCCACTCGCCCCATCCCGACATCGGCCTCGGCGAGTACGGCAACCTCCACGCGGGCAGCGCGCGCAGCTTCGGACAATTGCCGTGCGGCCAATAGACTATCCAGGCTGACAGTGAGCTTCGTCTTGCGTGCAACCTCCATCAGGCGTTCCAGCTTCTTCCTCCCGATCACCGGATAGGCGACCAGCAGGTCGGGGGTACCGGACTTGATCATGACTTCGGCCTCGCTGACCTTTGCTACGGTCAGGCCTGCGGCGCCGTGCTCGATCTGCATCCGGCCAAGCGCGGGGATTTTGTGAGTCTTGGTGTGCGGGCGCAGGCGCAGATCATGCGACTTTGCATAATCCGCGACACGCTTCAGGTTGCGCTCCATGATGTCGAGATCGATGAGAAGCGCTGGAGTTTCCAGTTCGGAGATACGCATGGGTTACTGTTGGAATTCGAGAGTGAGCTTGCCGGCATGTCCGCGATAGATCAAAGCCAGGTCTTTGGCCTTGTGCTTGCCTTCGAGCGGGAAGTACAGATAGCCTTTCACCGGCTGGTCGGTTTCTCCCTCCGGCATGCTCTTCTTTTTCAGAGTGTCGAGCAGAGGATTGTCCTTGCCCTTGTCGTCCTGCGCGGCCACCTCAGTGGTGCTCTGCGTGTTCGCGTTCCCGACCTGCCCGCCATCGCCATTCATTCTGCGCGGACGTCCGCCGCCCATTCCGCCCCAGACTGGGCCATTGGGATTCCCCGCGAACATGCCGCCGCCGGGCCGTTCGGTCAGTTGGATCGCACCGCTGCCCGCGAGCTGCGATGGAGTGAAGGGCTGCGACTTCTGACCGTCTTTGTAGGAGTGCAGGGTGAAGTCGTCGCCGAAGATCTTGATTGGCTTGCCGGGACGAGGCGTCAGCGTGACCTCCACCACCGCGACACTGCCGCCAAAATCGGTGCCAAGCAGTTGTTTCACCAACTCCTTGTCGATATGGGCGACGCATTCCACCTTGAGATCGGGATTGCTCGCTTTGGCGGAGATAGGTTTCTTGTCGGCGGCACTCAGCAAGAGGCCGGTGAGAACCGTCAGGGCGATCGAACGGAGTAGGGGCGCCATGAAGCAGAACCTCCCTGGTTGATTCTACCGCGCTCCGGGCTGGAGGGTAACTTGGGCGTGTAGCAGTTCCGGAGACGGGCGCTTTTACCGGGTCGGGGGCCCGCTGGCAAGTCGCAAACGGAAGGTCAGAAGCAGGGGGGAAAGAGGTAGTATGAATTCGATAACCCACAGCAGGTTCCAACATGACAACGAGACTGGTGCTGGACAAAGCGGGCTGGGTCAGCCTTCCCAAGGCTCTGCGGCAGGAACTGCATTTGGGGCCGGGGGATTCGTTGCAACTGAGAACTTTACCGTTGTGGCTCTGACCGACACCGAATACTTCGAGACCATCGAGCGATTGGCCGAAGCGAGTCTTGGCCGGAGCGTGATCTACACTTGGAACTTGGACGATTTCAGGCGCGTCTGCCCTGAGCCGGTCGCGGGCAAGATACGCACGCCGTGATGCTGCATGCTCAAGGCGATGAAGAGGGCAAAGGGTCGAACATCGTTCTCGACGCTTGCCTGTTCAAGCGCGGAAAGATAGGCGTCGCGATTTTCCAGCCGGATGACCGTCCATGGATACCCCCCCGAGGAGAGCATGGTATTCATCAGGAAGCGCGCCATTCGTCCATTGCCGTCGGGATAGGGATGGACGTAGCCCAGGAGCCAGTGCCCGAGAACGGCGCGAACCGCGGGACTGGGTTCATTCTGGAGGAGGTCGAAGAGCGTCGGCATGGCATCGCGTACGGCCTCCCAGCGGGGTGGGACATGGCGGGAGTGACGCAAATAGACTGCATCGTTCCGGTAACCTGCCAGCGCCGAAAGCTTGATCAGGCCGGCGGCAGCGCAGGGCGCAAACAGTTCCCGGTACCAGTCGCGATGGGTTGTCCTGACCAGCTCGCCGGGATTCTCTCCGGCGATGATTCGGGCGACATCGGCTTTGACCTTTTGAAAGGCTTGCCAATAACCGCGAGCGGCGAGCGCGTCGCGCTGTTGGCGGTCGGCTTCGATGAGATCGGGGTTCCAGTTGCCGGATCTGACCTGCTCAATCAACTCGGGCGACACGTTGTAGCCCTCGATGGAAAGGGAATTGTAGGCATCGGTGCTGTAGATTTCATCGACTGACTTGAGATAGCCTTCCTTGTTCTGAGGCAAACCGGACGGCTCAGGGAAGACTTCGAGCACGGTCGACCGGGTACTCTGCCATAACGCCTGCAGACGGGTGACGATTGGTGGGTTGTGGCGCGGGGCGGCGTCGAGCGGCTGCTCGCGTTGGAACGGATTGGTTTCGCGGACATCGTACCCGGCAGCCTTCATCGTCTTGAGGATTTCATCAGCGACGTCGGCGCGATTGATGTGACGGAAAGCGCCTGCGACACGACCCGCGACGGTGGAATGCCCACCTTCCAGCAGGCGGGACAGAACTTCAGAAGCGTCTCGAACGCTTTCGAGCACCACCCGGATTTCAATCGGGTTGGTTTGGTAGGCTCTTTCGGAAACACGGACGAGCACCGCCGCGTTTGAAAAAAATCGCAGACCGTCGCGGACGATGAGATCGGTGGCGGGAGGTAGGGGCGATTGCTTCAGATCGTAGATGGAAGTGCCGAAGGGAAGCTCGACCTTGTTGTTGGTTCCTTTGGGGCTGCACACAACGACCTGTTTGGGAACGATCGTGTGCTCGGCCAGTAGAAGTAGCGATTGCTCGGGCGAGAGATACCACGCCGTGTCGAACCGCTCTTCACAATAGCGGGCGCAGAACTCCCAGAACGAGGTGTACCACGGAGTGCTGTCGCCTTCACGTGCGGAGGAGGAGATCAGCCATTTGGGCATGATCTCTTGAAGGAAACCGTTCTTGAGCAGGCGTTCGCGGTCGATGCGCTTGAGTTGCTTGGATCGAAAGACCCGCCTGCCGCCGGCTTGCAGTTTACGCAGGGCTTCGAGCGAAACTGCCAGCTTTTGGTTCGGGGTGGGCATGGGATGGCCTTCTGGAACGGGTTCATTTCAAACACGGATGTTTACAAGTCTCTCGTGTCGTGTGATCACAAGTCTAGAATGCTGTTCGATTGCAAGTCAAGTGCGTTGTGCAATTGCAAGTCTTTAGTGTCAATAATTCATATTGTCAATATGTTACAGTTCTCCTTCAAGCTACAAAGTTCCCAACGGCCCTGAATTAAGGTCTCGGTTGAGACGGCGAGTGGCTGGACCCATGGGCGAGGGTGGCTTGACAGCCGGCCTCGCCGCGATAGAGCGTGAAGGGCGGCCACTGGATGAAGTCGAGCGTTGGGTTGTACAGGCCCCGGTTCCCGCCGTGCGGACTTCCGCTCCGGCACTCGGTGGCTACAGAAAGTCGAAATCGCAGCCAAGGTTCGCCTGCGTGACGTGGTCGAGGAAAAGCTTGCCGTAGCCGCGGGTGTAGTGGGGCGGAGGCGGAACGAAACTGGCAAGACGTGCGCGCAGATCGTCCTCCGAAATCTCAAGCCGCAAAAGGCGGGCCTCGACATCCAGCGTGACTTCGTCACCCGTGCGCACCGCCGCCAGTGGGCCGCCAATCGCGGACTCGGGCGCCACATGCAACACGACAGTGCCGAAACTGGTGCCGCTCATGCGCGCGTCGGAAATGCGCACGATGTCTTTCACGCCGCGTTCCAGCAGCACCTTCGGCATGGGGATGTGACCCCACTCCGGAAACCCGGGCGCGCCCTTCGGCCCGCAACTCTTCATCACCAGCACGGTGTTCTCATCAACGGGAAGATCCGGTGAATCGATCTGCTCGCGCATGTGCTGGTAGTTCTCGAAAACATACGCGCGGCCGCGATGTTTCAGCAGGTGGGCCGACGCGGCGGTCTGCTTGATCACCGCGCCATCGGGACACAGGTTTCCTCGTAGGATCGCCGTGCCTCCCTCCGCACTCAGCGCTCGATCCACCGGGCGGATCACGTCGTCGTTCCAACAGGCCGTGCCTTCCAGATTCCCGGCGATGGTTCTGCCGTTCGCCGTGACGCAATCGCCATGCAGCAGATCTCGAATGCGCATCATCACCGCCGGCACGCCGCCGGCTGCAAAGAACTCTTCCATCAGGTACGCGCCGGAGGGCTTGATGTTGGCGAGCGTTGGAGTCCGACGTGAGATCGCATCGAAATCGTCGAGCGTCAACGGCACGCCTGCGCGGCGGGCAATCGCGAGCAGGTGGACTACGGCGTTGGTCGACCCGCCGATCGCCATGTTCACGGTGACCGCGTTTTCGATAGAGAGGCGAGAGACGATCTTCGATGGAGTGAGATCCTCGCGAACCATTTCAACGATCCGCATGCCGCTGCGTTCGGCGATCTCTCCGCGGCGGGAATCGGGTGCGGGAATCGCGGCGCAACCGGGCAGCGTCATGCCGAGCGCTTCGACGACGCTCGCCATGGTAGAAGCAGTGCCCATCACGGTACAGTGGCCCGCACTGCGAGCAATGGAGCCTTCGATTTCGCACAATTCCTCTTCGCCGAGCTTCCCGGCGCGATATTGATCAAAGAGCCGGCGCCCATCCGTACCCGCGCCGATCTTCTGATCGCGCCACAAGCCGCTGAGCATGGGCCCGCCAGTGACCATGATGGCGGGGATGCCTGCGCTGATCGCGCCCATCAACTGAGCGGGCGTGGTCTTGTCGCAGCCGCAGAGCAACACGACACCGTCCAGCGGGTAGCCTCGGATCGATTCCTCCACATCCATAGCCATCAGGTTGCGCAGCAGCATGCTCGTCGGGCGGAGGAACATCTCGCCGAGTGAGATGGTAGGGAACTCGAGCGGTACGCCACCCGCGGCCCACACGCCACGTTTCACGGCCTCGGCCACCTGGCGCAAGTGCAGATTGCAGTTGTTCAATTCGCTCCACGAATTGCAGATCCCGATGATCGGCTTGCCATCGAAGATGTGGCGGCCAAGCCCCTCGGAACGGAGCCATGCTTTTCGGGAGAATCCGTAGTATTCCGGGGTATCGAACCAGGCGCTCGACCGGAGCTTTCGTTGGTTGCTCATGGATGCGACTATTGTACTGAGCCAGCCGCGTGCTATCCTGCCACGTACGCGTGCTATCCTAGTGGTTTCTTGGTAGAGGTGCGGCGGCCATTAGTAGTCGCGTGAGCAGTTCCGGGACACTCCGGATTGCGCGAGGAAAGGGGCCGGGAGGTAGACCGCCGAAACCGTTGTCCGAGTGGCTGAGGCAATGGTTGGGGGTGCAGGCTAAAACCTGGCCACTGTCATCCGGAAAGAATCGGATGGAGCGCTATCAGGGAAGCAGGCCCGCCGTCCACGCACGCGCAGTCTCTCCCTTTTCCGCTCTCCTGTCCGGTTCAGTGAGAACATGATCATGGACGTATTCCAACTAACAAGAAGTCTTGTCGACATTGAGTCGATTACGGGCAATGAGCGCCGGGTCGGCCAGTACTTATTCACGCATCTTCAAGGGCTCTGCCAGAAATACAACGGCACAATCGAAGAGATTGAAGTGGAGCCGAACCGTTACAACGTGCTTGCTTGTTGGGGAAATCCGACAGTTACTTTCTCCACACACATCGACACCGTTCCGCCATACTTCGCGTCTCATGAAGACGCGGATTACATTTGGGGGCGCGGCGCATGTGACACCAAGGGCATCATCGCCAGCATGATCCATGCGATTGAAGGCTTGCTGGCCGAAGGAATCCGGAACATCGCCATGCTGCTGGTGGTCGGCGAGGAGCGCAACAGCGCCGGCGCCTACTTCATGTCGAAACAGCCGCGCGGATCGAAGTATCTGATCAATGGCGAGCCAACCGAGAATCAGCTTGCGCTCGGATCGAAAGGCGCGCTGCGGCTGGAGGTGGTGACGTCGGGCCGGATGGCTCATTCCGCCTATCCGCACCTGGGCGACTCCGCGATCGACAAAATGCTCGATATCCTCCGTGATTTGCGGGCAATGCCGTTGCTGACGCACCCGGTTCTCGGGCCCAGTACGTTGAACATCGGCACCATCAGCGGAGGCCGCGCCCCGAACGTGGTGCCGGATCACTGCAGGGCGGAGATCATGATCCGCCTTGTGGATGACGGTACGTCGACCAGGGTGGCGGCTGAGGAGATCGTGGGCAAGCGGGGCGAGATCAAGGAAGTTCTGTGCATCCCCGCGCTGCATCTCGGCAAGCTGGAAGGTTTCAAAACCACCGTGGTTGCCTACACGACCGATATTCCCGCGTTCGGCGGCGCGTGGGGTCAACCATTCCTGGTGGGACCTGGGACTATTCACGTGGCCCATACTTCGGAAGAGCGGGTACCGAAACGCGAGTTACTGGAAGCGATCGAGATCTATAAGTCCATGGCCAAGCAGTTACTTGTTTGACGCGCGTTTACTTACCCTTTTGTTGGATGTGGAATTGGTGCAGACGGAAGGACTGCTCGACTGATGATTGTGATGAAGTTCGGCGGAAGCTCTGTTGAATCCGCCAGCGCGTTGGAACGGGTCGCGTCGATCGTCAAGGCGCGGCTCGACCGCCGGCCCGTGGTGGTGGTGTCGGCGATGGGCAAGACAACGAACCGCCTGCTTGCGATCGCTGCCGCGGCGGCCGAGGGGAAGCAGACCGATGCGATGAAGCTGCTCGAAGAGTTGCGCGAGTATCATCGCAGTGAGGCGGCACTGGTGACCAAAGCCGAAGATCTCCCTGAATTGGAGCAAATCCTCGACGACCATTTCGGTGAGTTGCAGGAGTACGTAGCGGAGATCGCGGAGGTGGAGGAGTTCTCCCCCCGGATGGTGGATGCGGTTTCCGCGCTGGGCGAGCGGATATCGAGCCGCATTGTGACCCTGGCATTCCGTTACTTCGGAATGGACGCGGTGCACGTGGATTCGCGCGATGTGATTGTGACCGATTCGCGGCACACACAAGCCGCGCCACTGTTCCCGAAGACTTACTCGAGGCTTGCGGACCGGATTCCGCCCGTAGCCGCAAAGCACGTTGCCGTCATGGGTGGCTTCATCGGGTCAGCGGAAGATGGGACCACAACCACGCTGGGGCGAGGAGGCTCTGACTTCACCGGCTCCATTGTCGGCGCAGGCATCCACGCGGAAGAAATCCAAATCTGGACCGATGTGGATGGCATGCTGACCTGTGATCCGCGCATTGTGCCTGGCGGATACCGCGTGAAGTCGATTTCGTTCGCCGAGGCGGCGGAGCTTGCTTATTTCGGCGCCAAGGTGCTGCATCCCGCCACTGTGCTTCCGGCTATCGAAAAGGATATCCCCGTACTGATTCTGAACTCGCGGCGGCCAGAGGTGGAGGGGACGCGGATCGTCTCGAACGCGGTTCCGTGCCGCAATGTGATCAAGTCAATCGCGTCGAAACCGAACATCACGGTGGTGAAGGTGCAGTCACTCCGCATGCTGATGGCGCACGGATTTCTGCGGCGGATTTTTGAAGTGTTTGACCGTTATCCCACCGCGGTGGACATCGTGACGACGAGCGAAGTGAGCGTGTCGCTGACGATCGACAATCTGAAGTTCCTGGATGAGATCTGCGAGGAGTTGCGCGCGATTGCGGAAGTCTCGGTGGAGCAGGGCTTGGCGATAGTGTGCGTGGTAGGCGATAACATTCACGGAACGCCTGGAATTGCGGCACGTTTATTCAAGGCGCTCGGCGGAATCAATGTGCGGATGATCTCACAGGGTGCTTCGCAATTGAATCTGAGCTTCGTGGTGGCGGGTGATGAGATGAAGCCGGCTATGCAGGCGCTGCACGATGAGTTCTTCCGTGATCCCGACCCGGAGGTTTTTCAATAAATGCCGAAGCTTGCCCTGGTGGGCTACGGGAAGATGGGCAGGATGCTCGATCAGCTTGCCCCGGAGTATGGTCTGGAAACTGTGCTGCGCCTGGATGAGTTCAACAATGCGGGTGGATCGGGGATCACCGCGGAGAACTTTCGGGGCGTGGACGTGGCGATCGAATTCTCAACGCCCTCCACTGCGGTGGACAACATCGAGCGGCTGGCGAAGTTGCGGGTTCCGGTCGTGGTCGGCACCACGGGCTGGACGGAGCACGTCGCGCATGTCCGGCAGGTGATCGCGGAGAACGACGCGGCGCTGGTGTGGAGTCCGAACTTCTCAATCGGCGTGAACGTGTTTTTCCGGCTGGTGCGGGAAGCTGCGCGAATGATGGCGGACGAGCCCTCCTACGGTGCATGGGCTTGGGAGATTCATCATTCGGCGAAGAAGGACGCGCCTTCGGGAACCTTGGAGAAGTTGGTGGCGGAAATGAAGGATTCCGGTTACGTCCGGGCGATCGATGTCTCGTCGAACCGTGCCGGCGCGCATCCGGGGACCCATGAGATCGGCTTCGATTCGGCCGCGGATACAATCACTCTGAAACACGCGGCGCGGAGTAGAGAAGGATTTGCGCGTGGTGCGTTGAAGGCCGCGCAATGGCTACCGGGACGAAAGGGCTTCTTCGAATTCGCGGAGGTTCTGTTCGGTCCGAAGGGGTAAGCGGAGCGGTAAACGCGATTGCTATGATCGCGGATGCGGCGGGGCATTCCAAGTTTGGCGCTTGCCGGATGACATGTCTGGCTCAGCCCCTCTGGGGTTACCCCAGGGCGTATTCGTAAGCTGATCGTTCATCGCGTGAGCCGTCACTGCGCCAGGGCGCAGATGCGCGCACGCAGCGTGAGACTGGTTGGATTGCCTCGCCGCCTTTGCCTGTCATGCATTACGCGACACTGCTCAACGCAATGGCACGGATTCTCAACGGTGCACCTTTCGATGTGCCGGGTATGATTGCGAGCGCCGATGAAATGCTCGGCCGCCGCTTCCGCTGGGTGCGGCTCTTGGCGAAGCGATATGCGTCGGCGATGGCAGGCAAGACACGCCCGCGGCTTCGCACGACGCGGCAGTTCCTCATTCAAGACGGCGCGGTGAGCGAGGCTTGGCGAAAACACAAAATTCGGGTGGAGCAGTGGGTGACGCATGGGCCTCGGATGCAGCCCGCGCCGGCAGCCTCCGAATGGGACTTGCCACGCATTGAAACGTCCGGCGACCTGGCCGATTGGTTCTGGATCGAGCCCGGCGAACTGGAGTGGTTTGCTGACTTGAAGCGGCTCGGGAACAAGCTGGGCGTGGCCAAGCTTCAGCACTATCGCTATCTGATCCTGAAGAAGCCCAACGGACGTTTGCGTTTGATCGAAATGCCGAAGCGGCGCTTGAAGAGCTTTCAACGGCAGATTCTGGAGTTCATACTGGATCGGATTCCGGTGCATCCCGCGGCGCATGGCTTCGTGAAGGGAAGAAGCATTCACACATTCGTAGCGCCGCACATCGGGCAGGAAGTGGTGCTGCGAATCGACATCGCGGACTTCTTTCCGGCCATCTCGCAGGAGCGGATTCAGGCGCTGTTCCGCACGATGGGCTACCCGGAAGCGGTGAGCGACCTGTTGGGTGGGATCTGTACCAACGCTGTTCCCTATGAGGTTTGGGGGCAGACTCCCGAGGGCGTGGATGCGCGGGTGCGCTACGAGGCTCGGAATCTCTACCGCTGGGCGCATCTTCCGCAAGGCGCACCGACGTCGCCTTCGCTGGCGAACCTTTGCGCCTACCGGTTGGATTGCCGCCTGGCGGGTCTGGCGAATGCGGCCGGTGTGCGCTACAGCAGGTATGCGGATGATTTGGCGTTCTCGGGTGGCGGGGCGTTTGTGAAGAACGTCAGGCGCTTCGCGGTGTCGGTTGGGTCGATCTTGCAGGAAGAGGGGTTCGCGGCGAATCATCGAAAGACTCGGGTGATGCGGCGGGGTGTCCAGCAGAGGCTTACGGGCCTGGTGGTCAATGAGCGCCCGAACGTAAGCCGCGAAGAATATGACCGGCTGAAAGCGATTCTGACGAACTGCGCACGGCACGGCGCCGGGAGTCAGAACCGGGAGGGACATGCCTTTTTCCGGTCTCATCTGGAGGGGCGCGTCGGGTTTGTGGAGGCCGTGAATCCGGAACGGGGACACCGGTTGCGGAAAATCCTTGAGCGGATCGATTGGGAGGAATGAGGACCGTGAGAGAGTTGCGCCGTGCCAGCGCTTCGTTCATACTGGCAGTCAAGGTCCGGACGCTCAACGAGTCTCCGCCGACCCAACCTCTTCGCCGAGGGAGAAATGCCATGTCCCCTATTGCACGCCGCGCGATGCCGTTTCGCCTGCTGGCCGCCGCTTAACCAGAAGCCGGCAGCCCGCCGGGTTGCGCCCATCGTCTCAACCAAAAACTAAGTAGCAGTCCTCCGCCCACGCTCCGTGGTCAGAGGATCGGTGTGCGTGCAAACTAGGGAACAATTTGAGACATCACACTCGTGGCCGTAAAGGGCCAAAGTTCACGGATTCTGAGTTCGTTGAAGCTCTGCATGAGGCAGACTCCAGCCACTCGTCTTCTGACCGCCAAGCTGAGAGGAAGGCTCAGCAGTTCTGCCGGCAAGTGCAGCGCGCGCTGAACCTGGCACTCACCGACCGTGCCATTGGCGATGGCATTGAGGATCTCTTCGTCGACGAGGTTCTTCCGGCCCCGGATTGCGGCCACCTCGTGGTGTATGTAGCGATCCCGGCGGGCCTGTCTGCCGTCGATGCGATAGCCGCACTCGGACGCGAGGCTCCAGGACTCCGTTCGGAGGTCGCTTCGGCCATCAGCCGGAAGCGCGCACCGGAGCTGAGTTTCGTTCCGGCTTATCGGGATGGGGGCTGCGATGAGTGAAACATCCATGCCCCCGGTTCAGACCTGGCTCGCGTCACCGGTGGGGCCAGAAGTTTCAGAGGCGATTGAGCGGCTGCGTCGCGCCCCGGATGTACAAAAGATCGCCGTCATGCCCGACGTGCATCTCGCTGCCGACGTTTGCGTCGGTGTTGTTGTCGCCACGTCCCACCTGATCTATCCGCAAGCCGTGGGAGGCGACATTGGATGTGGCATGCTGGCCGTTGCCCTCGATCTTGATTCAAGTGTCTTACGCGCCCCAAGCGTCGCTGGCCAGGTACTGGCGGAACTTGGCCATGCGGTGCCGGCCCGCAGGCGAAACCGGCGCCTGATCATTCCTCAGCCGGAGAGCGTCGCCAACGATAGACTCAGCCATCCAGTCCTCGATTCCGTCCGTCGCAAGGAGGGTGAGATCGAGTTCGCAACACTTGGAAGCGGGAATCATTTCGTGGAGGTTCAGTCGGACGAGGACGCCCGCCTCTGGCTGATGGTGCATAGCGGGTCGAGGGCGCTCGGGCAAGCGATCCGGGACTATCACTTGAGACGTGCGGAGCCTGTGGGCAACGGGCTTCGGGCGCTTGATGCAAAATCGAGCGCGGGCGAGGACTATCTTCACGATGCGTCCTGCGCCCGCCGGTTTGCGGATGCCTCGCGACGTGCAATTGCTCAAGAGGTTGGCCGGGTTCTTCACCGGACGCTGGGAGCGCAGGTCGACTGGGACATGCTCATCACGACTGACCATAACCACGTATCGCTCGAATACCACGGCGGACGCGATCTCTGGGTTCATCGAAAGGGTGCGATGCCGGCTCGGCTCGGAGAGGCCGGAGTCCTTCCAGGGTCAATGGGCAGCCTGAGCTTCCACGTTGAGGGGCGGGGCTGCGAAGCGGCTCTGTGCTCGAGCGCCCACGGCGCGGGACGTGTGCTGAGCCGGGCAGCCGCTCGACAACAAGTGACCGAGCGGGCTCTCCGCCGGCAGATGGAGGGAGTCTGGTACGACTCCCGCAAGACCGATTGCCTCCGCGATGAAGCTCCGTCGGCTTACAAAGACATTCGCGCTGTGTTGAGGGCTCAGAAAGACATGGTGAAAGTTACTCGCACCCTTAGGCCCGTGCTCAATTACAAGGGCCTGTGAGCGCAGGCCGCCCGGTGTCGCCGTGCTCCGATGATCGAGTAGGCGGCGGTAGAGTCCGTGACGTGGTAGCCGTTCGGCCCCCTCGGAGCGATGACGGCGGCATGAACGGGCGGCTGGCAGTCAAACTCCTGAGCGGAAGGGCAGACACTCGTCCCGAACCTTGTCCAGTCTTGGCGAGTAACTCGTTCCCGTCTTCGAGGGCACCGGTCGCCTGCTCTCTCGCGAGGGAGCCATGAACTGGTCGTGAAGCTGATGGCAGTCGGCGCTTCTCTTGAGTGCTTCCGGGGACTCTGCGCCCCGATTGCAGAACTGGAAGCTGCCCGGCGCACCAGCTCTGCGAAAGTTCCTAGGGGCAAGGTTCGGTAGGTACGGCAATTCATGTCTTTCCGTTGGCTCAATTAACTTCTGGAACGAGCCCTCCGCGAGGCGCGTCAACAAGCAACGAGAGAGTTACCCGTGACCCGCAACCGAACACTCCTCTTTTTCGGGCTGGCAGGCGCTGTGATCACAGCAGCGTCCGCGCAGGAACCCGCACCCGATGTCGTATTCCGTAGCGATGTTTCGCTTGTGCGTGTGGATGTCCAGGTTCTCGATCGCGCCAATCGTGCGGTGACCGGACTGCAGCACGCGGATTTTCTGTTGCGGGAGCAGGGCAAAGAGCGGGAAATCCGTAACTTCCTCGCCGAGGAGATGCCGGTAGACATTTTGCTTCTGCTCGACGTAAGCGGCAGCATGCGTTCGCACGTGCAGCGCATCGCTGATGGCGCCAGCAGCGCGTTGCAGGTACTTGGGCGTGAGGATCGCATCGCGATCATGGTCTTTGATCGCAAGACGAAACTGCGGATGCCCTTCAAGAAGAGTCTTGAGGCGGTGGAGCGCGAATTGGCTCTGCTGCTGGAGCAGGAAGATTTCGATGGTGGCACCGACATCAACCGCGCGATTTACGATGCGGCACGCTACATCCAGACATCCGCCCGGAAAGAGGCACGGCGCGCAATTGTGATTCTGACGGACGATCAGACCGAGTTCGACCGCGATGAGTTTGCCGTTGGCAATGCGTTGGCCCGTGCGGATACGATGCTGAGTCTGCTGCTTGCACCGGACGCAATGTTCAACAGCGGCGTTGGCAGAGTTCCTACAGGCGGCACGAGCGGAGGGGGAGGATGGCCTTCCGGGGGCGGCTTGCCCGACATTATCTTCGGACGCCGTGGATCACGGTTTCCCGGCGGTGGTGGCGGCGGCAATGGCCCGGTGATTCGCTCGCGAGGCACGCGCTCCGCGGGGACTGCCGAAATCGCGCGCATGTCGGGCGGCGATTCGATGAGCGTGGATGACGCGGGAGCGCTCGAGCGAACCTTGAGCCGGTTGCGTCAACGCTACGCTTTGCACTTCCTGTTGCCGGATGGCGCGCGGGCTGGCGAGCAGCGCAATGTCGAAGTGGTTCTTGCGGGGGCGGCACGGCGGCGGTATGCGGATGCGGAGTTGAGGTACCGGCGAACTTACACTGCGTCAGAAAGTTCCTCTACGCCGTTGCCCGAAGGCGCGGAGCCGACCGTCAGCTCCCGGAATCCTACCAGCACGGCTCCCGATGCCGCCACTTCCGACACGAGTAGTGAAGAGCCCCGGCTGCGGCGCCGGCCCGTGAACGAGCGCAGTGGCTCCAATGGTCCGATGGTTTCGGGCAGCAGTGATGGTCAAGCGTCCAAAGGAACTCAGTCCGGCTCAGGGCCGGGCTGGCGCAGGTCCGACGGTACGGAGCCTGCGGCGAATGCCGGGGCGCAAGAACCTCCCGCTCCCGAGCCGCCTCGTCAGGTGCAGGCGCCGAAGCCAACTGTCCAGGATGCTTCCAAGGAAACCCAAAAAGAGGCTGCAAAGGAGCAGCCTGCCTCCGGCGGATGGCGCAAGCTGAAGCCCGGCGAGAAGCCCTGACTTCCCTCGCCACAGTGGTATCCAAGCATATGACCCGTACGCCGGCGCGCGGCCCGATACCCGCAAAGTTGATTTGCGATTTCAGTCTGTCTTCCGAGCAACGCTTTGCCCGAGATGTGCACTACTTAGTAAGGGGGCTCTGTGTCTTCCGCCAGAATGGGCATCTCCGCGCGAGGTCGCCACTCCTGGGATGCTTGGTCACGTGGAATTGGTCAGGCTGGCGGGGATTCAGCAGCTCCCTCCTCCTGCACCAGGTCAGATTATCGATAATCCGCGCGACTCACCACTGCGTCTCGTCGCGAATCACCCCGGAGAGGCGCTTGCTCACAATCACCTCCATGCCGTTTGCCATCTTCAGCAGCCATCGTTTGCTGCTGAGGGGTGAAATTTTGCGGATCTGATCGGTGTTGATGATGGTGGCTCGGTGGACGCGGCGGAAACTGGCGCCGGGCAGCTTCTGCTCCAATGCCTTCAGCGTATGGTTGGCGTAGTAACGCCCGTTGCCAGTGATGATGAACACCAGGTCGCCCTCTGCTTGAAACGCGATCACTTCGGAGGGGTCCAGCAGGTGCAGATCGTTACCCAGGCGGCCCACAATCTTGCGGCCCGCAACGGGAGCAGGCTTCGCCGGCGCTTTCCCGGCGAGTTGGGTGCGTGCTTTGTCGAGTGCAGCCTCCAGCCGCTCCTTGCGCACGGGCTTGAGCACATAGTCGATCGCACCGGCATTGAACGCCTCCAGCGCGTGATGCTCATAGGCCGTCACGAAGATCACCAGGGGAGCCCATTCACCCTGGAACGCCTGCTTCACCTGGAAGCCGTCAAGCCCCGGCATGTGCAGATCCAGGAGCATCACATCCGGTTGTAGCTGCCGCGCCAGCGCGACGGCTTCGGTTCCATCAGAAGCTTCGCCACTCAAGACGGTTCCAGGCATCTCTTCCAGCAGTTCCCTCAGAATCTGGCGGGCCACCGGCTCGTCGTCGGCAATCAAAATCCTCATTGCAATACCTCATACCCCGCCGGGCTTTGCTGCTCATTTTTTGTGGCCGCCTGTCTGAGCGGCACGTGGAACTCCACGCATGCACCTTCGGGAGTGGTATGAATCTGAAGCCCCGCGCGAGGGCCATAAGACAGTTGAAGCCTCTTCACCACATTCTCCAGACCTACTCGTTCGCCCGCCGTTCCAGCCGGGCCACTTGTTCCACTTGCGAATCCCATACCGGTATCGGCAACCGTCACGTGGAGCAGATCTCCGTCGATGCGCACATCCAGGCGCACGGTGCCGCCCTCGGTCCGCGAAGCAACGCCGTGTTTCACCGCGTTCTCGACAAGCGGCTCAATGGTGAGCACCGGGATCGGGATGGGCAGTGCTTCCGGCGCGACGTGGATTTCCGTCTTGAGCTTCGGACCCAGCCGCATACTCTCGATTTCGAGATATGCCTTGACAATGTGCAGTTCCTGTTCGAGCGGAATAAAAGCCCGATCCGTCCGCAGAAAGTACCGGAAGATATCGGCGAGATTGAGCACCGTCCGGCGTGCACCCTGGGCTTCGCGAGGGATCACGCCGTAGAGCGTGTTCAGGGCGTTGAATAGGAAGTGCGGATGAATCTGCGACTGAAGCGCACGCAGTTCCGCCTGCGATACCAGCTCGCGCATCTCGGCTTCCCGGAATGCCTTCAGTTGATCAATCAGTTCCGCCTGGATGCGGGAAAGGGCTGCGAAATCGTCGCTGAGATAGCGCCTCCCGCCGCGGCGTCTGCCGAAGACAAACACCCGGGTTTCGGACGCCGAAAGACGCAGTGGAAGCACCGCCTGCGCTCCCACCTGTTCCAAGTGCGCGCGCGCATCTGTGGTCAGGTCCGACACCGGGGATGGAGTCGCGGGCGGCGTCCACGGCGCTTGGTGAGCAATCACCGATGCGTCTAGAAAGTGCGCGATGCGATCCGCCGCTGATGCGAGAAACTCCTGCTCGTCTGCTGATGCCGAAGCACGGGAACGGAGATCGTACAGGACCACTTCGAGATTCTGGCGCGGAAACAGCAGGTGCTGCAGCACGCCGTCCAGCATGGAGCGGAGCACGGCGAAAAGAAGAAGCAGCAGACACGTGCAGGCGATCAGAATGCCCTCGCGGAAGGGATCGGCTAGAGCCCGGGACAATAGCTCGCGAACATCCCAAACCGTCACCACCGTCACCACGAATCCGGCAGCCAGCATCACATTCGCAAGGAAGCGAACGAACGCATCGAGCAGCAGGAAACGGTAATCCTGCAACAGTACAAAGAGCGCCAGTGCGATGCCAGCGTGATGCGCGAACAGTTCCACCGGCCACGACGCATGAGCCGCATGCACTCCGAAATGCACGAACGACAACGAGAACAGGAAGAGCGACATTGTGCCGGCCAGCCGGCGGCTCAACGTACGCGTGGCACGGAGTTCCAGTGCGACGGCGGCGAGGGTCAGGGCACCGAAGCCATAGGTCGTCAGGCGCAGGGCGAGGATGTGATGTTCGAATGCGTCAAACCACGGTTCGGTGGCGTGAATGACAATGGTGACCGCGCTTAGAAAGTAGCCGCTCCAGCGGATAGCCGGATGCTTCTCGCCCAAGGAGAGATGCAGCAGGACCGCGGGGAGCAGGCTCAATGCGGATGAACTGACGGTGACCAGCACTTCGGAGGGAACGGCCAACACCATGAGCGATGCCAGATTCCATAGCAGCGCGAGGGTCGCGGCACACAAGGTGAGACGGCTTCCGCGCAGCCTTGCGCCGGCCCGGTCGCGAAGGAGCAGATACAGAAAGGTGGCGAAGATGAGCGTGCCCGCGCTGTGGCCAAGCGTGTTGACCAGTAGCGGTTCATGGACAGTGAGTACTTCGCGCAACGGCTAAATCCCCTCGAAAACGGCCGGCAGTGAAAGCATGGGTATCTTCAATCTTAGTCTTGGCAAGCCTCGGGCCGCACTCGTCCAGCTTGTCCGGTGCCCAGGCCGTCTGACAGCTATCATGATTAGGATGTTTCGATTGGCAGCTTGGATTCTGATGGTGGGCGCAAGCACGCTGGCACAAGACTTCACAGACCTCAAGGTGGAGAAAGTGGCGGGCAATTACCGCTTCACGGAGGGACCGGTCTGGTCGCGCGAAGGGTTTCTCATCTTCAGTGATGTCCCGAACAACCGGGTGGTGAAGTGGGTGCCGGGCGTGGGTGTGCAAACGTTTCGCGACAACTCGGCAGGCACCAATGGCAACACCTTCGATCCCCAGGGGCGGCTGATCTCCTGCGAGAGCCGCACACGCCGTGTGGTGCGCAAGACCAAGGATGGATGGGAGGTGCTTGCCGACAAGTATCAAGGAAAGCGGCTGAATGCGCCAAATGACGTGGTGGTCCGCAAAGACGGCCACATCTACTTCACGGATCCCGCGTTCGGCGAACAGATCGAAGGCCGTGAACTCGATTTCTACGGGATCTATCACATCACGCCGAAGGGCGAGTTGGAATTGATGGCCAAGCCCAAGGGACGGCCAAACGGCGTCACGCTGTCGCCAAACGGCCGCATCCTGTACGTGGCGAACTCGGATGAACGGGTGATCTACGCCTATGATCTCGACGGGTCCGGAAAGGCAGCCAATGAGCGTGTGTTCGTCAAGGATATCGACGGTCCACCCGATGGAATCCGCACCGATGAGAAGGGTAATCTCTACGTCACGTGCAACCAACTGGCGATCTACACGCCACAGGGCAAGCTTCTGAAGACGATCGAGTTCGCGGAGACGCCCCGGAATTGCGCATTCGGCGATCCCGACTTTCAGACACTCTACGTGACGGCGCTGACCTCGGTCTACAGGGTGCGTCTCAACGTCAAGGGCGCGGTGACCTACTGAAACGCTATCTCTCCTTGACGCGCTGAAAGCGGAACACGTGCGTCTCCGTCTTCCCGCCTTTGGTGCTCACCATGGTGGCGACCAGCACATCCGGCGACTCCAGTTTGTAGCGCAGTGTGACACCTTCCCGCGTGAACAGCGTTTCGTTCTGTTTCCACTCCGCGATCTTCCACTCGAGCGGAGATTCCTTGTCCTCCCATGCCTTCAAGCCCGGCGAGAAGTGGCGTAGGAGAAAGGTAAGCCCGCCAGCGCGCTCCTCGACGCCGAAGATCTCAGAGAATTCGAGCTTTCCGCCCTTGATGAAACGGAACATGCCGAGCATGTTTCCACCGGATGGCGCCATCCACACCTCTTCGCCCACACCGCCCCACACTTCGCACCGCCAGTGCCCCGTCAGGAAGCGGAAATCGGAAAGCGTGGGCTTGGTCTCGCCCCCTATGAGACTTGTGCCGAGGAGCAGAACGATCAGCATCTTTGACATAGTTCCAGTGTCCTATCCACCGGGTGGACGAAGAAGTGGCGCCAGGATCGACAAAGACCTACTTGATCTGCGCGAATTTCTTGAACTCAGCCGCGACGTTCGCGGAGGCGGTGTCACCCGGGTGGATCAGCACGCGATAGCGGAAGCGCAGCGAGTCACCCTTCTTCAACGTCAGGCTTCCATCCTTGGTCTTGTCGGCATAGAAATCATGCAGACCGAAAATGTTCGCTGCAAACAAGCCATAGGCGCGCGAGTGCCAGTAGGTGGGATGGCGCGGATTGGTGGGATGATCCAGGATCGCGATGCCCATCTTCTCGCCGTCGAGCGTGCCCGCATAGTCCACCCACGGGCTGGCCTTGCCCCAGACCTGCTTTTCCTTCTGGGCCCCTTCCGCGTTGGTCATTGTGCCTGTGCCCTTCTGCTCCTGAAGTTGCGGATTCAGGCGCAGGCCGAAGCTGCCTTCCTTGGTATCGCCGAATTTCACATCGCGGTTTGCGGCGATGAGCTTCGCATCGATATCGACGATGCGGCGGTCCTTCTCCGCGTAGAACGTCATGGTGCGTTCTTCCACCAGATGCACGGCACCGGCTTTGTCGCGCCATTCGAACGTCGCGACGATCTGGCCTTTGTCGCGGCCGCCCTTGGCACGGTGAATCTGCTTCACGGCGATGATGGCCCCGTTATCATTGCGGGCCATGGGATCGCTCATCCAGAAATCGACGCCATTCACATCACCATGGGTGAACCAAAGCCCGCGATGATGCGGATGGTCCTTGGGCTCACCCTCGACGCTCTCCATTGGATACTGCCGGCTCACGATCTTGCCCGATGCCGATCGCAACGGATGCAGGTAGGGTTTGCGGACATTCGCAATATAGAGCGACGTGAATGGAGCGCCATTGATCTCGACAGTAATCTGATCGGAACCGCGCTTGATTTCGACCTGCGCAGCCAGCGGAGTCACGCAAAGAGCGGAAGCGCCAAGCAGGAGAAGAACGGGGAGAGTAGGGGTCTTCATCAACCCAAGTAAATCACAGACGATGGACCCCGGCAAACCGGCTGAGAGATAATCGCGTCGTGATGTTGCGCCTCATTCTCGTTTCACTCCTGGCCGGACTTGCCTGCGCGGACGAACCCGCGGGTACCATCGAAGCCTTCGGTCTCACCTGGAAACTCCCCGTCGCCTCGGATTGGAAGGTGTCGGATGGGGTGTTGGAACTGCTGGTTCCGCGTCCGTCGACGCAGCCTCGACGTCCCAGCCAGTACGCGCTGGCGGATACTGCGGACTATCTGAAGGCCACCGTGGAGGTGGAGATGCAGGCGGAGCCCAAGGCCAAGCGCAACCGCAGGAATTCGCTCATTCTCGTTTATGCGTGGCGCGACGCGGAGCACTTCAACTATGCGCACTTGTCCGTGGATGCCGCAAAGCAGGTCGCGGTGCACAACGGCATCTTCCACGTTTATGGCGGCGACCGCGTGCGCATCAGTTCCGAAGAAGGGCCCGCGACGTTGAAGGACGGCGTGTGGCACAAGGTGAAGCTGGTCTACGACGGGACGACGGGACGTGTCGATGTGTGGGTGGATGGGCAGACCAGCCCGTCGATGCGAGCTGTGGATATGAGTCTCGGGGCGGGCAAGGTCGGAATCGGCAGTTTCTTCGACACCGGCAGCTTTCGCAATTTCCGCATCAGCGGAACGAAAGCGAACTGACGGCCGAGCGGCTTAATCGAGATTGAGCCGCTTAATCGAGATTAAGGGCCTTCATCAAGGTGCCGCGCTCGCCTTCCATCTTCTTCTGGAGCAGCATAATGGCATAGATCAACTGTTCCGGGCGGGGCGGACATCCCGGGACATACACGTCCACCGGAATCACCTGGTTCACCGGCACCAGCGCGTAGTTGCTGAAGACGCCCGTCGACGTCGCGCAGGCTCCCATGGAGATCACATAGCGCGGCTCGGGCATCTGCTGGTACAACTGGCGGATGACGGGCGCCATTTTGTTCGAGACGCGGCCGGCGATGATCATGCAGTCGCTCTGCCGCGGCGAACCTCGGAAGACTTCCGCGCCGAAACGGGAGATGTCATAGCGGGACGCGCTCATCGCCATCATTTCGATCGCGCAACAAGCCAGGCCGAAGGTCATCGGCCAGATCGAATTCGACCGGCCCCAGTTGATCACCTTGTCGAGAGTGGTAGTGACGACACTCTGCGCAACGTGTTGATAATCCTCATTATCCACATGCGCGAACAGGTCGTCCGGCCCTTCGAGCATGAGCTTGGATTCACCGATTGTGGCTTGCATCTTGTACCCGTTAATCAAGATTATCCCACGAAACAGGTAGAATCAGAATTTGTGAATGCTGAACTCTCCAAACGCTGACCGCCATGGCGCCGCCCTCGCCGATCCACTCCTGGAACTCTGCAACGCGCACGGGATCGTGCCCGAGTTTTGGGATATCTGGGGCAACCGGCACACGCCTTCCGAAGACGTGCGGCGCTCCATTCTGACCTCCCTTGGTGTCGACGTTTCGAGCGAGTCTCGCACCGGGGAAAGTCTTCAGGAATTCCACCGGAGCTTCTGGACAACCACGATTCCGAAGACCGCGGTAGTCGCGCATGGCCAGCCGTTCCGGATTCCGGTCCGGCTCCCGTCACGCCTGCTCAACGCTGTTTTCCGCGCGGAGTTGATCCAGGAGGACGGTGCGGTGCAAACGGCCGATCTTCCTGTGGCGGAATGGCCGATCACGGCGCAAACCGAGTTCGGCGAGGAGTATCAGGAACGCACGGGCAGTTGGCCCTTTCTGCCGCCGATGGGCTACCACCGAATCCGGCTGACGGTGGTCCTTCCGGACGGTACGTCGACGGCGGAAGCACTGCTGATTGTTGGTCCGGATCGCGCGTGGCTGCCGGAAGTCCTCGAGCAAGGCGGCAAGACTGCGGGCGTCGCGGTGAGTCTCTACGGCGTGCGCTCCGGGCGCAACTGGGGATGCGGCGATACCTCCGACCTGAATGCACTGCTGGACTGGGTGGCCAAGGATCTGGAGTGCAGCTTTCTGGCCTTGAATCCTCTGCATGCGATCGAGAACCGGCAGCCCTACAACATCAGCCCGTATCTTCCCAACTCGACCTACTGGCGCAATCCGCTCTATATCGATGTGGAGAGCGTTCCCGAGTTCCGGCAATCTGGGCAAGCGCGGCAGGAGTTCGCCAGCCCGGAGATACAGACCCGCATCCAGGCCCTGCGCGACGCCGAGTATGTGGAGTATGAGCAGATTTGGGCATTGAAACAGAGCGCCCTCCGCCTTGCCTTCGAGGAATTCCTACGCAAGCGCCGCGACGGTGAGGATGCCGGACGTGTGGCCGAGTATGCCCGGTTCGTCGCCGAGGGAGGCGAGCGGCTGGAACGCTTCGCCCTTTACTGCGCGCTTTGGGATCAGCTTCACGAAGGCAATCCCGAACTCTGGATCTGGCCGGATTGGCCTGCCGCGTATCAGAACCCGGAGAGTCCGGAGGTGAAGGAATTCGCGCAGGTGCACGCGGTGCGTGTCGAGTACCACATGTATGTGCAGTGGCTGATCGATCAGCAACTCGGTGAAGTGCAGGCCAAGGCGAAAAGGCTCGGTCTACCCATCGGTCTGTATCATGACCTGGCGTTGGCAGTGGACAAGTGCGGTGCGGACCTGTGGGCCTACCGCGATTTCTTTGTCTCAGGTTGCCGTGTGGGATCGCCGCCCGATGGGTTCGCGCCGGAGGGTCAGGACTGGGCGTTTCCGCCGCCGAACACGGAGCGCTATTTCGAAACGGGCTACCGTTTGTTCATTGATGCGATTCGAGCGAACAGCCGTCACGGCGGCGCATTGCGTATCGATCATGTGATGCGGCTGTTTCGCCTCTTCTGGATTCCCGACGGCTATCCCGCGCGCGAGGGCGCCTACGTGCGCGACAACGCTGAGGATCTGCTGCGAATCCTCGCGCTCGAAAGTCATCGCGGGCAGTTTCTCATTGTCGGCGAGGATTTGGGTACTGTGGAACACAGCATGCGAGAGGCGCTGGACCGCTTCGGCATCTTGAGCTACAAGGTGCTCTACTTCGAGAAACAGGAAGGGCGCATGCGGCGGCTGCACGAATACGCCCGTCAAGCCCTGGTCGCGTCCACCACGCATGATCTGCCGACACTCGCCGGATTCTGGATCAATCGGGATATCGAAGCACGGAAGGCCGCGGGGTTACTTCCGGAAGAGGAGAGCTATCGCCGGCAAATTGTTGAGCGTCGCGAAGACCGCCAGTTGATCCTCAACGCGATGCATGAGTTGGAACTGCTGCCGCCGTGGTTTCCGCGCAACGCCGAAGATGTGCTGGAACTGACCGGCGAGTTGCACAACGCGATCATCGGCTTTCTGGTGAACACGCCTTCCATGTTGATGGTGTTGAATCAGGAGGATCTCACCAAGGAGACGCATCAGCAGAACCTTCCCGCCAGCACCTGGCAGTATCCGAACTGGAAGCGCAAAATGCGCTTCTCGGTGGAGGAGCTTCGCACGCTGAAGGTGCCTCAGGACTTCGCCGCGATGTTCCGCAACTGGCTGAGCAAGACGGGACGGTCGTTGCCACGCCGGCCTGAGTAGCGCACTTTTGACTAGCCGGCGCAAGCCTGATGGCTTCTCCCGATCGATCGCACGTTATCCTCAGGTGGAACTGCGTCCATCGCAAATACCTGCCGGGACCGTATAATTGATATCAGTTGGAGGTGCATTCGAATGAGGCTGCTTGGGGCTGCCTGTCTTTTTCTTGCTGTCATGCCGCTTGGCGCGCAACAGCAAGCCCGTAAACGCCGTGTTGCCGTGCTGAACTTCGACTATGCCACCGTCTACAGTTCCGTGCAGGCGATTTTCAACTCGAATGTCGACGTCGGCCGAGGGGTCGCGGACTTGCTGGTCGACAAACTGGTTTCCTCCGGTGTCTATCAGGTCTATGAGCGCAAGAACATGGACAAGATCCTCACCGAACAGAATTTCTCGAACTCGGACCGAGCCAATCCGGCAACCGCGGCACGCATCGGCCAACTGATCGGTGTCGACGCAATCATCATCGGCAGCATCACGCAATTCGGCCGCGACGACAAGGCAACCGAAGTCGGCGCGATCGGGCGTGTGACGGGGCGCTATGGAATCAGCGGGGTTGGCAAGAGGGAATCGAAGGCCGTGGTGGCGTTGAACGCGCGTCTCATCAGTGTCGACACCGGCGAGGTGATGGGCGTGGCCAGCGGTCAGGGAACGTCCACGCGATCCGGCGCGGCGCTTACCGGAAGCGGCGGCGCGCAGACCTCATCCGGCGGCGGCTACTACGACATGAGCAGCCGGAATTTCGCATCCACCATCATCGGGGAAGCTGTAGTCAAAGCCACCGAGCAGCTCGCTTCGGGTGTGGATGGCAATGCCGATCGCGTCTCCATCCGCAGCGTGAAACTGCAAGCTCTGGTCGCCGATGTGAGCGGCGACACGATCATCATCAACGCCGGTGCTCGCGTCGGCCTCAAGGTGGGCGACAAGCTGCAGATCAGCCGCTCCAATCGCGAAGTGAAGGATCCGGCGACGGGCCGCGTGATCAAGCGCATCATGGATGAGATCGGCGAGTTGGTCATCACGGAAGTGGACGACTCGTCGGCCACCGGAAAGTTCAAGGGTTCCGGCACTCCGCAGGTTGGGGACACCGTAAAGACACCGGAGAACTGACATGCAGTTCCAGATCGGCGAGCGCGTCGGCGATTACGAAATCGTGCAGGTGCTCGGCGCGGGAGGCATGGGCCGCGTCTACAAGGTCCGCAACCTGATCTCGGACCGCATTGAAGCGCTGAAGGTGCTGCTGCCCGACCTGCAGAGCGAGCCTGCCCTGGTGGACCGCTTCCTGCGCGAGATCAAGGTGCAGGCCACGCTGTCGCATCCCAACATCGCGTCGCTGTACACCGCCCTGCGCCACAACAATCAGCTTCTGATGCTGATGGAGTTCGTGGAAGGCCAGTCGGTGGAAAAAGAACTCGAGAAGCTGGGCCGTGTTCCGGTGGATACGGCGTGCTCCTATGTCGAGCAGGTGCTGCGCGCGCTGGCCTACGCTCACGGGCGTGGTGTGGTGCATCGCGATATCAAGCCAGCCAATATCGTGGTGACGCCGGAGGGCCACGTCAAACTGATGGACTTCGGCATTGCGAAGCTGCGCTCCGATAAGCGGCTCACGCAGACAGGGACCACGCTGGGCTCGATCTACTACATGTCGCCGGAGCAGATCAACGGTGGAGAGTTGGATCCGCGGTCGGACATTTACTCGCTCGGCATCACCATGTACGAGATGGTGACGGGCAAGCGGCCTTTCGAAGGGCCTAGCGATTACTCGGTGATGGCGGGACATTTGCAGATGGCGCCAGCCGCGCCGATCGAGATCGTGCCCAACGTGCCGTCGCTTTTGAACGAAGTGATTCTGATGGCCTTGGCGAAGGATCCGCAGCAGCGCTTCCAATCGGCGGAGGCTTTCCGGACGGCGATTCTGAACGTGCGCGGCGCGATGCAGCCGGTGGCCGGTCAGGGAATGGGGCAAAGCTCGATGGCTGCGCCGGCGACCCGGACTACGCTGATGCCGCCGGGTGCCCAGCCAGCGCCGCCACAGCAACCTGTGTCCGCCCCGCCAGTGGGACCGCCCGTCACGGTGGTGGGCGAACCATCGCGTCGCGGGTTGTGGATGGCGCTCGGATCGCTGGTGGCGATCGGCGTTCTCGCGGCGGGCCTGGTGCTCGGGCCGAAGTTCTTTTCCTCCCGTGCCGATTCGCCGCCGCAGACCGCGGCTGATCCCGTTCCGCAGCAACCGGCATCCAGTGCCAGTGTACCCTCCTCGCCTGCGCAGGAAGTCCCACCAGGCAGCCAGGCGGAGGCAACGCCAGCGAGTCCGGGGCAGAGCGGCACGCCAGTGCGGCCGGCGCAGCACACCCCTGCTCCGGTCACGCCCGTTCAGCGCGCCCAGAACCAGCCCACTGTGAGCGCGCCTCCAGCGCAACCGGCCAGCCAGGAGCCCGCGCCACCCACTCAGCAAGCGACTGCGCCGCAGCAGGCTGCGCCAAAAACTCCGGCGCCATCGCAACCGGCGGTCGATACCGCGGCACTCGACGCGCAGCACGACCGCATGGTGAAGATGGGTTCGCGGGCGGTGGCGGTCCGTGACAAACTGAATCGCCTCCAGGCCGAACAAAACGCCATGGGCCTCGGCATGCGTTCGGACTTCAAGGCGGCGCTCACCCGCATGGAGCAGTATCTGGATGCCGCCGAAGACGCACTGAAGGCGCAGGATCCGGCGAAAGCAAAGCAAAGCCTGGACCGGGCGGATCGCGATTTGGACTTCCTGGAAGACAAACTCGGCATCCACTAAGCCGGTCGTTTCAGAACTTCGGTCACGTTATTTCTTGGCTACCCGCGCATCACATCCGTGACTGCCTTCTGAAACGGTGTACGAACGAGTTTGGTATGGCTGGCAGTGCTCGTCGCGGGCGGGTGTCTCCGAGATGAACCCCGAACGCCGCCCCAGCATTGCACAGGGATAGCGCAGCGTTAGTTGCGTTCCGATCGCACAATCGCGGCCGCGCCAAGATATAGCAGGCCGCCGAGAATCAGCGTCTGCATCAACCCGAGATAAAGCGCGAAGAACATGGAGCAGGCCGATCCAAGTACGCTGGATGCCGCATTGAGTGACCATGCCCAACGTACCGATGGCTTATGCCGTTGCTCCAGGTACGAGAGCCCGCGTGGAAACGGCATGCCCATCGCAAAGCCCGCGGGCGCGATGAGCAGCATCGCCACCGGAATCTTGAGCCACACAGGCCAACCTACACCAAACGATGTGACCGGACCAGTGACCACCGCCAGCACCACCACAGCGCCGGCCACGATGATCAGCACACGGCTCCAGCGTTCCCGCGAATCGCCGATCAGCCTCCGGCTGAAGTAGCTTCCGGCTCCGCTCGAAACCAGCATGGAGAAGATGATCACGGTCAGCGCATACGTTGGCTGACCAAGGAAGAGCACGAACTTCTGGATCAGCGCCACCTGAATCAGGATGTAGCCAACGCCGATCGCAACGAAGTACAGCAGGAACCGCCGCAGGCCCGGTTCCGTGGGCAGACGCGCGCCAAGCAACAGCGGTGGCAACGCCAGCGTAACCACTGTTGCGAGAAAGCTCACTCCGAGTAGCCCGAACAGCAGCGGCACGGCACGATTGATCTTGTAATCCGCGGAACCTTGATACGCGTTCGTAAGGAAGTTCCAGAGATCCCGCGGCTGCACCGTATAGAAGAAGAACGGGCGGTTGTCCGAAACAGGCTTCACGTCGTAGGGATACTCGGCATGGAAGCGGTCCAGTTCGCCGCTGTTCAACATGCGCGCGAACGTGCTCGACGATGACGCGTCGCCGGGAACATACACTGTTTCCAGCTTCGCTTTTGCGATGGCTTCTCGAATCCCCGCAATCGCTGAGTCCGGAATGGGCTTGCGCGTGATGATCACTGTGTCCGTGGCGCCCCACTCGTTGAGCAGCTTCACGTTCTCGCGCGCCACCACAAAGTGTCTGGCGACGTCCCTCTCCCCAAGCTTCAGCAGACCTTCGCGAGCGAGCGACAGCAAGCGCAACGATTCCCGGGGCGGCTCAAAGCCCCATCTCGTGAAGGCGAGCATGCCGTCGTCCGTGAGGTGGCTCAGATAATCGTAGAACGCATCGGTGGTATAGAGATTGTTTTCGGTCAGCGCGAAGGCGCCCGCGGCCGTTGCCGCCCACGTATCCACGAGTGTTGCCTGCAACACCTGATACTTCTCCGGACTTCGCCGCACAAAGGCGCGCCCATCCTCCACCACCACGCGGACCTCGGGCCGGAAGTAGAGATCATGGCTCATCTGCCGGAACTTGTCGCGCATGATCTGGTTCGCGATGATCGGATTGATCTCGACCGCAGTCACATCCTTCGAGCCCGACGCGATGGCTCGCGCCACATCATAACCACCACCAGCGCCAATGATCAGCGTCTTCGCACCGGGCTTGATGCGATAAGGCAGCGCGGGACCGAACGTCAGCAGATCGTCGCGCCACTGCGGCGTGAGGTGATCGAAGTCGACGGCGGCGATACCGGTGGAAGCATCCGCGTCAATGACGATCCAGTTATTGCCCGGCGTGACACCGATCCGGGAGAAGCTGTTCCATTTGGTGAAAAGCTCGTTGCCGATCTCTTTGCCTTTGGCGTACCGCACTTCCACCACCGGGTCCTTGAAGTTAAGGATCACCAGCGACGTCAGCGCAAGAGCGAGCAACACCGATGCGGCTCGGCCCTGGATGCGGCCTTCCACATGAAACCAGATTGCGCCCGCGGCCGCGAAAAGAACACCCGAGGCGATCACCGTGTTCGGACCACCCAGCACGTTGAGGAAGGGCACAAGCGCCAGACAACCGCCCGCCGCACCCAGCAAATCGAAGAAGTAGACGCGGTCGACGCGTTCAATGGTCTCCGAGATCGCAATGGACACCACGGCTCCGGCGATGACGAACGGCAAAGCGCAACTGAAGTACACCACTGCGAGGGTCCAGTTGTCGAAGTCCTTCCCACGGCTGAGGAGGAAGATCAGCGCGGCCGGCACCGCGATGCCGTTGATGGTGGACAGCCAGCCCAACTTCGCAAAGACCTTGCCTTGCTTCGCACCGATGACATAGCTGAGGACGCCGCCCGCGCCGAGCCCGAACAGCGCAATCGAGATCGCGAGGAACGCGAAGTGGTAGTAAAACACCACCGAGAACATGCGCGTGAGGGAGAGTTCCAGGATCAAGGTCGCAAGCGTGGTCATCGCCACAGCGAGATAGACCTGTGGCCAACTCAGCGGCTTTCGGGGAACAGGGGAATCGATTCGGGAAACGTTTTTCTCAACGATTGGCAAGTAACCATCGTATCGCAACAGAAAACATAGCCAAAGATATTGAAATCTTTGGCTAGCCATCAGCGTGTCAGCGGTCAGCACCCGAGCGGGCGAGATCCCCGCTCATGGAACCTGAAACTTGATCTGGACAGGAGCGATGTGTCATCGAAGGTGGCACGATCTGGTCGAGATCCCGCAACCTAGAGGCGCAAGTTTCTGGAGAGATTTCAGCTTTCGAACCAGCGCGGCGAGCATGCGTTTCACCTCGGTCGCGTGTTGAGCCAACTGCTCCATCAACGTCCAACGTGGGCCGAAGTTGACGCTCCTCTCGCAAGAACGAACGGCCACATGCCAGTCTGCGTGGACGCAAGGAGAAATTGTGAGAAACCCATTCTCAAGTTTGGCGAACCAGAAGCTAAACGGCCAACGTCGCCGCCGTTACCGTGACCCGCCATTCATGAGCGTTTCCGTTCGCATCGATCGTCTCGCGGTACGGCAGCCCTTCAAAGCACTCCTCGATCCGCAACCCGAACGATTCGAGGATCTCACGCAGTTTCGCGAGGCCGGCGATCGTGCGCCAATGCAGCGGATCGTTGAAGCCAAATGGCGTGGCGAGAAACAAGCTGCCGCCGGGGCGCAGTACGCGGATCATCTCGGTGAGCCCGCGCAGCGGATCAGTCAGACGGCACAGTAGCAACGTCGCGGTGATCATGTCGAAGCACGTCGAAGCAAACGGTAACTCAAGAGCGCTGGCCTGCGCGAGATGCACGTTCGGCAGATCCCTCGTCCCGCGCAGAACCGCATCCTTCCTTCCTCGGTAGTCCCAGGCGTTCAGGGGAAGATCGCCGCCAGACTTCAGAATCCGCGCCGCGCGCCGGCACATCTCATAGGAGTAGTCGACACCGGTGAACTCCGTTTCGCACAGCACAGGTGCGCAATCATAGAGCAGCCTCCCAACGCCACACCCCACGTCCAGTACTCGCTCGCACTTCCCATGCGCAAGAACCAGCGAACTCATCGTCCGGTAGAGACCTTCAGCGGATCCTTCGCCGAAGATGCGATAGCCGAACGCAAGCCCGGTGTAGATGTCGACCGTGGAAGCATTGCCGTCGAAGCGGTCCTTCCTGCGCTCCTCTTCAGAGCGTGGCGAGAAGATGGGAATCGCTCCTTCGATCCAGTCGAGCGGGGGACGGTCCACAGGCCAGGGCAGAGTCAGAATCGGCACAGTCTTCCTGAGACTAACACTTCAGGCTTGCGCGGAGCGCTCTCCCGGCACGTGCCTGGAGCAATTACCCGCCGTGGGCGCGCATTGGAACGCCGGGCCTACTCCGCGCCGGACTTCGACAATTGGTTCGAGGCAGGTTGCGCATCCACCGTGTAGTTGAACCATCCGATCATCATCTCTTCCCATGTCTGATCACCCCAACGCACTTCCTTTGTGGGATCGGGGTTCCATTTGTTGTTGGGCGAATTGTCGTAGTGCGCCACGCAGTCAATGCGCGTGCCTTTGGGAAGCACCAGTGGGTCCTGCAGACTGTAAGCGAGCTGCCAGTTGAAGTCGTAGCGCGGCACTGAGAGCAACACCTCGGACCGGCCGTCCGGGTACGTGACCGTGTAACGGAAGTCCTTGCCGCGGACGTGCATGTGCGGCATCAGGCTGGTGAGCCGGATGTCTTCCTTGGCGACGAAGCTGGCCGTCACCTCGTGGTTCGGTGCGCCGGGCGGGATCCGAAAGCCGAAGTTCATGGCGCGTCCCGTGAGCGCACGGAACCTCGGCTGCTCCTTCGCAAAACGCAGACCGATGTAGCTGCGGTCACGCTCGGCTGTGCCATTCGGCGTGTAGTGCATCTGGAAGCGCAACTTCGACCCGGCGCGAATCAGCTTCGCCGTGCCAGGCGCGTAGTTCATCGGGGGATCGCCCGGCGCCCAGCCGACGAGCAGGTTTCCGCCGGTCCCCGCGAGTTGCGGCTCTTTTGGATCGACAACAAACACGATGATGTGATGCACCACGCTCCGTTTGTCGGGGCGGCACTCGGCGGCCTCGATCCACATGTCTTCCGTGAAGCCCGGATCCACCGTGTAGTACTTGTAGGGCACTTCGCCGGACGCGGGGACATCGAAGTCGGCGCCCATGTCGATGACTCTGTCGGGCTTGCCGATGTTCCATCCCGTGACAAACTCCGGCGCCTTTGGCAGATCCTTTGCGTTGCCCTCGGGCGCGCCATTGTCGGCCCATGCGGTAATGGTTGCGACTTCGTCTTCCCTCAGCCGGCGGTCATTGGCGAACTTGCCATGCGCGGGATCGGCGAGCCATGGCGGCATCTTCCTGGTCAGCACCGCGGCCTTGATTGCCTTGGCCCAAGGACGGGTCTCCTTGTAGGTGGTGAACGCCATCGGTGCGGCTTCTCCCGCGCGGTGACATTCCACACAGCGGTTGTTGAGGATCTTCGCCACATCCTTCGTGTAAGTGACCTTCGGTGCGGCGAACGAAGGAATGGCGGCGAGCATACCGGCGCTGACAATCATCGAGAGATATCGCATCGTGTTTGATCCCAGGTACGGAAATCTGATTCTGGAACAGAGGATACATCAGTCCCATGCCACGCGCGCAAGCTTGTTCAGCGGCGCTAGACAAGGAGCGCCCCCTGCACGGCACCAAGGGAAGCCGTCACCCCGAACCACCGCTCTGGCGACATGCCCACACCGCTCGGCAAATCGCGCCTCCAATCTACATGAGGGCGCTCGGGCAGCCCTTCAGCTTCGCGAGCGGAAGGCTTCGCGGAGACAAGATGGAGCCGCCTTGAAATCGGTGCGCCTCGATTTTCCGTTCCGCCCCGCTCTTCGCAGTCTCCACAACTATCCAACGGAGCGATCACGGTGCGCGATGAGATCGCCTGACCATGTCGGGTGCTGATGCGGCTTCATGAATCGAAGGCCGGTCTTCAGAGCAGGGACGTGAAGCGTGCGGACATACACTTTTCGGCGACCTGGTTCGCGACTACGGCAAGGGACGAAGTTCGATAGCACGCTCGGATATGCGAAGCGCAGGGACCTCAGCGACTTGCAGACGATGCAACTGGAACTGGTGAAATGGGTGACGGGCTTGACGCAGTCCACACAGCTCCCAGGTCGCGGCCGTAACTCATTTGGCCAGTTCGTCGCAGTATTGCCTGATGTGTGGCCGGAGCCCGAGGCGATCCACAAACGCATTGATGTTCGCTTGGAGGTCGCCAGGTGTACCGGCAGCAAGGACCGCGAAGGACCAGAGCAGTTCCATGCGATCGCGACGGAGTCTCTCTTGATCCCGCGCATGCGAACTTGCGAGTTCCAGTTGCAGGGTCAGCCGTAAGGTGCGTTTCATGTCGCGCATGAGCCACTCGACTTCCTCGGCTGGCGAGGGCAGCAGGCCCTCTCCATGCCGTTCGAGCAACTGCCGCGCAACAAGCGAGTGCGGACGGTAACGGATGGCGAGTGCACGAACTTTCCCGGGCTGATTCGCATCCAGTGCTCTACGCACTTTGGCCGCGATCCGCATCCTGGCCTTGGTGAGTTCCGGTTGTGCGTTCATGCCGAAGAACTCGATGGTGTGCTTCACGCGCGCGATCGCCGGGCTGGCCAGTCCGGGCTTCGGCACAACGGGCACCAGCACGTTTGTCAGATCCACGCTGAGAAGTTGCTCGATGTCATCCGCGCATGGATCCAGCAACAGGCGCGCTTCTTCGGCCAGCCGGTGGCGCGTTTCGAAGCGAATGCGCTCCTCCCCGGGCGCGAGCGGAAAGCGGTTCTGCTTGTACGTGCTGTTGCAGGTGCGGCAGGCCAGCAGATAGTTGCCGAACTCGTAAGCGAGCCACCAGTAGCCCAAAGCCTCCCGCTCGTCCGCAATTCGGGCCTTTGGGCGGAAGTGATCGACATCACCCCGGTTGCCTCGTTGTAACTCGCATCCGCAGTACGCGCACACGCGGCCCTGGCTTGCGTACAAAGCACCGCGGACATCCTCACGGTTCCAGTAGTCTGTGAATGTGAGCCGCGATAGTTCAGGATACGCGGCCACCCAAGCCGACGTACGTTGCCCGCCCAAGCCGTCCGAACGAAGCGTTGGAGGGCGGATCGGAGTCCTCCGGACGGGCGTCACCGCGCCTGCCGCTCCAGGCGCTTCAACAGATCCGCCACGCCTGCCTTCGCTTCGGCGCCGTTCTTGAACGGAGAGGCTTCCAGCAATTCCGCGGCTTCACGCTGCTTGCCGGGATCGGCGCCAGCATTGCGAAGCTTCTCTTCCATGGCTACACTCGACACGGGCGTTCCCATCAGCCACCCATAGATGTCATTGGGCGAGAAACCCATGATCTGGCGATCGAGGAACCGGACACCCGTTGGTTCGTCCCGGTCCAGCGCGATGATCTCCGCGCTGTCGAAGCTCGACAGAATCAAAGGGGAATGCGTCGTGACAATCCACTGTATGTTGGGTAGTGCCTTTCGTAACCGCGGAACAAGTTGCCGTTGGAGGCTCGGATGGAGGTGCAGATCGACCTCATCAATCAGCACGATGGCCTGAATGTCTTTCGGTTCGGCGGTGGATGCGGCTTCGGGATTCACATCACACCAGGTTGCGCAGAGATCGGCGATCCACGCCACTGACGAACGAAAGCCATCCGGGAGGTCGGCGGCGTCCACGCGGTCCTTGCCCATCACCTCGAAGCGCATCGAATCTTCCGCTTCGATGAACACTAGCTCCGGGCCGAAAATGGCCTGCAGCGTGTTGCGGAACAACGGAACAACGGCTTTGTTTCGGCGCCGGCTGCTGATGAGGATGTCGGCCGCCGCGGGCTGCGAGAGCGGAAAGAACAAGCCGGCAACTCTACGCACATGGGGGCTCAAGTTCTCGAGTTGCATGTCGGGCTGTCCGCCGATGTTGCGAGTTGCGCCGTATCCCACGAGAACAGTGGAGTTGGGGAGGGTTATTGGAAGAGTACGGAGTGCTCCATTTGCCTCAATACTAACGGAGGTCTCCTCTCTCCAGCCTGACTCGGCTTCAACCAGGGAGACGATGATCTGTGAGCCCTGTGCATCCTGCGAGTGAGAGGCATCGCGCCGGATCATCCGTGCCAGCAGCCCGCCGCCAAGTTCCTTTGCGTCTTCCGACAGCAATCCAATGGCGATGCTCTGAAGGACGGTCGACTTGCCTGCACCGTTGATTCCGGCGACGCATGTCCAATCGCCTTCCAGGCTGGACTCCCCGGTCAGGTCAATTTGCAGGTTCTCGAAGCAGCGGAAATTCTGAAGTTCAAGATGCCGAATTCGCCACTTTCCGGCCGACAGAGTAAGGCGCGGAGCCGGTTGCCCCACCCATCGCACTCGTCGCACTGACAACCCGTCGATCACCTGGTCCACCTCGGCTATGCCGATTCCGGTCTCAAATTCCCTCAGGCCGCTAAACAATAGTTGGAGGTCATGAGGAGCAAGTGTGACGCGCCTCAGTGCGTGATTAATGGCTTCAAGACTGATCTCCATTCCGTAAGTGGTGGACAGGTCAAGGAGGAAGTTCAGCGCTGTGAACGGATCAAAAGGTCCGAGTTGAATCTCATAGAGATCACTAAGGGTGCTCTGCAGAAACGGATCCCTGAGCCTGGCCTCAGCGGAAATGACCCAGGCGACTCCCGAGGACTCCAGGCGGGCCCGGCGCATCGAAGTCAGAAGCCGTTCTCTTGCGTTCGGGTCCTGGAGGCGCCAAACAAAATGGTCGAATTCGTCGATCACGATGAGGCGCCGGCTGGACGAGAATGACTCGCCGAGACGTGTGAAAAAATCAGCTTCGGTCTTGGCGTCAGATAGGTCAACGTATGTCCACTGGCCGAACCCGTTTCGGTTTGCGTCATCAAGCAACCGGTGAAGGAACGAGGTCTTGCCGATGCGCCGGGGCCCCGACAAGAGCACGCTGCCGGTCTCAAGCACGCGCCAGCACTCTGCCAATTCTCGGGTGCGCCCGAAGAAGTTGTCACCCCGTGCAACCGGACCGATGACGTTTCTCATAGCGCTCTGCCAATCACGTCCCCATTCTACATCAGGGTCTTGAGCCATCCTTCACGGAACCGGAACAAACACTCGCTACACTGAAGAGCAGGAGGTGTCTGGATGCGCCCTGCCAGTCTGCTTGCTTTCACTCTTGCGGTGGCTTCGGCGGCCCCCGCGCAATTGGTGGTGCTTCAACCGGAATTGTGCCCGGAAGCCGATAAGGCCAAGCCAATGGCGATCGAGGAAGGGCCGGTGCGACTCGCTCTTGGGGCGGCTTCGAAGTGTATGGCTGCCAACCCCAAGGGCAAGACGATTCGCATCTGGAAATACCCGCAGCAGTATCAGCGTCTGGCGTCGCCGCAGCAGTGGAAGATCAACCTGGACAACGGCGGGGGGAAGACCGCGTCCTACGATCTGCCCCACAACTCCGTGATCGGCATTACGCTGGAACATCCCGATAAGGGCGACAAGTGGAAGAACTATCGCGGGTCGAGCAAGAACCCGATCGCCCTCACCCAGCCCGTGATCACCTTCACCATTCGCAAACAGGACGAGACAAAGAAGGGCGGCCTCAAGCAGGAGCATCTGGTTTGGGACATTTTCACCATCGACCCGCTCACCGATGCCGAAACCAAGGGCACATACCCGCTGCCATCCGGAATCACGGATCTGCGCATCGACGAAGTCTGGGTGTGGCAGGGCTTGAATCCGATTCCGAAAAAGATGCGCTTCGGCACCGGAAAAGGCAAAGTCACCTTTACTGCGCAGTAGTCGCGTTGCCGGTGCTGGGCGACGCTGTTCCGCGTGCCAGCCACAACCCGGCTGCCAGCACTACCGCACCCGCGGCGGTCCATTCCAGCGGAAGGTGCTGCAGTTTTTGTTTCATCGCCCACTCGCGCATCGGCGGGTAGCTCACGAACAGGATCGCTGTCGCGTTGTTGATCGCATGCGCGAGCATCCCCGGCACCACCGACCTGCTCTGCCATGCGAGATAGCCGATCACAACGCCGAGAAACGTGACGGGCAACATGCGGTAAATGGAACCATGGGCGATGCCAAACAGGAACGCGGTTACCAGAATCGCGGGCCACATGCCGGTGCGCCGGAACCCGCCTTGCAGCAATCCGCGGAAGAATAGCTCTTCGCAGATGCCCGGCGAGACGGCCACCAGAAACAACACGAGCGCAAGTGGGATCTCCGGCTTGTCCATCATCAGCACCTGTTGCATGGCCTTTTGCAGAGACTCAGGCGGAGGCAGCAGCCGCAGAAACGCACTGCCCACCGTCCATCCCGACAAGCCGATCAGCACCGCCGCAAGCATGGGCCGGACCCCTGGCCAACGCAGAGACAGCGTGTCCGCGACCGGCAGGCGCAGCGCCCGCACAATCACCAGCGCCGGAAGCAGAATCAGCCCGTACTGAATGAGCAGCAGCATTTTCTCCATGCTGATTTTCGGAAGCACGCTGCCGTAGAACATCAGCACCAGCACCAGACAGAACGATGCGAAGGCAAGCGATGGCGTTAGCTCACGGCGGCGTTGATCCAGCCCGAAGAGTCCGCGAAACGTGTCCTTGCCACCCGTGAGCAGCGATTCCCGCTCGAAGACACGCGCCGCGAAAGTCAGCGCCAGTACCGCGTACGCCCCTGATGAAATCACGGTAACGAAGATCTGATCGGGCTTCGCTTCACCGACCAGCAACGCTTTGATCAGCAGCGCGACATTCACGAATGGCGCCATCAAGGTGTAAGCATTCGACTCGACGCCTGGCAGCATGGTGATGGCGGCCGGCATCATCGTCAGCATCATCACCGGAGTGAGCAGGTTCTGCCCGTCGCGAAAATCCTTCGCAAACACACCGATCGCCAGGAACAACGCGGAAGTCAGGAAGGTGACAGGCACAAGCGTCAGAAACACGACCACGTAGTGCCACGTGCTCAGCGTCAGACCTCCGCCGGCCACCGACCTCGACACGCTCGCGAACGTCATGCCAAGGCTCGCAATGTTCGCCGCCGCCGCCGCCATGGTGATCAGGGAAATTGCGCCGAACTTTCCGGCGACGATTTCGATGGACCGCACAGGCGCGCACAGCAGTGTCTGCATCGTGTTCCGCTCTTTCTCGCCGGCGGTAGTATCCACGGCCCGGTAGAAGCCTGCCGTGGCGGACACCGCGAGCAGAATGAACGGGAGCATCATCCCGAGCCCGAAGCCGGACCTGCGTGCCTTGGGAGCCACGTCACGCGCCTTCAGATCGATGGCGGTGGAGAAGCCCTTAGGGAGACCGCGCTCGACCTCGCGTTGTGCAATCAGCCGCTTCCGGTAGTCATCCAGCGCGACTTCCAATCGCCCGCGAGCGCGGCGCGAATCCTCACGCACGGAGTCAAACAGAATCGCCATGTGCTGCAATCCGCCGTCTGCCTTCCGAGGCCAAACCGCAAGAACCAGATCGGTCTTGCGCTCCAGAATCTGTGGACGCGCGGCCACCGCGAGCGGATGCGAATCCAGGCGTGCCCGAATCTTCTCCGCCTTCTGTTCGGCGTCCTTGCTATCCCCAACAGGGATCGGTTCAAATGCCGGCACATCGTCCTTCACGGGGCGGGAGTCATCGCGTGTGACCTCGAAGTTGCGTTTCTTCAGATCCTCAATCAAATCGGGCGTGGCGTCGCCCCAAACCGTGAGGCGCCCGGTACGGTCGCGAGCCTGCTCTTCCAGAGAATCCTGAAACTTCGACATGCCGATAATCATGCCCGGATAGAGGAGCAGCGGCAGCACGAACATGAACATCAGTGTGCGCCGGTCGCGTAGCGTCTCGCGAAGCTCTTTGAGGAAGATCGCGCGGACAATTGGAAACCGCATCTCAGTTTTCTCCAATCGCTTTGAGGAAGGCGTCGGTCAGATTCGTGGCTCCGGAGCGTCCGATGATCTCGGCCTGAGTGCCCTCCTCGGCTTTGCGTCCCTGGTGGATCATGACGATGCGATCGCAGAGATACTCGGCTTCCCCCATGATGTGCGTCGAGAAGAGCACGGCCTTGCCTCGATTGCGCTGGTCGCGAATCGTGTCGACGATAAAGCGACCGCTGAGGACATCAAGCGCGGTGGTCGGCTCATCCAGGATGAGTACGTCGGGATCGTGGAAGAATGCGCGGGCGATGTTGGCGCGCTGCTTCTGGCCGGCGGAGAGTGTTTCGCAGGGACGGTCGGCGAAGGAGGTCATGTCGAGCGACGCCACCAATTCCTCCGCGCGCCGCTTGCGCTGCTCCAGGGGCACTTCAAACAACTCGCCGAAGTAGAGCAGCACTTCGCGCGGGGTCAGGCGCTGGTAGAGTTGTGTGTCGCCGGAGAGGAATCCGATCCGTTGCTTGGCTTCCAGGGGATCCGCTTTCATGTCAAAGCCGCAGGCCGTGACGCTGCCTTCGTCCGGCGTGAGGATGCCGGCGAGCATACGGAGCGCGGTGGTTTTTCCAGCGCCATTGGGCCCCAACAGGCCCACCACCTCGCCGGGAAAAACGTCGAAACTCACGTCGTCAACAGCATGAACGGCGCCGAAGGACTTCTTGAGTCGCTGACACCGCAGAAACGGCGGGTACGTTGGATCCATCTGAGGGAAATGAGACTCCTGTTCAAGAAGAGGATACCTCGCTTGACGGGTCGGGAGGTACCAACTGACAGGGGAAAGACCTTATTCGTGAGCGAGATGCGGCTTGGGTGATGGAAGTGGCTCGGCAATTTCGCCTGAATAGTTGGGAGCGGGTGCATGATGGTTTGCGCCGAAGGAATACACATATATAGTTGAGGGTAGAGAGGGCGCGGACGCGTTTCCCACCCAGGAGTTGACGATATGTTTCTGAAAACCAAGAAATTCTGGATTCCGGCGGGCCTGCTGGCAAGCTCGCTGATGACCATCGGCGGCGCCATTGCCCAGGGCCAGCCCGAACTTACTGCTCGCGAGTTGTTCTACATCCCGGTGTCGAATTCGCCGCGCAAACCCGTTTCCCAGGCCAAGCCTGTGACGCCCGCCGTGAAAAAGGCGGAGCCTGTCGCCGTCGCGGCCAACACGAAGAAGCCTGCACGGCCCGAGCCTACATCCGCCAGGCCAGAGCCAGCCAGACCAGAACCAGCCAGACCAGAACCAGGCTGGGGCGAAGTGAAACTCGTCACCGCAAGCTACAACGGGAACAAGCCCCTGGGTCTGCGCTATAGCCTCTATGAGTACGAAAAGATCGGCAGCCGCTGGAATGCCGAAGAAGTGTCCCCAGACAAGACCTTCCGCACCGGCGATCGCGTGCAGATCCAGGTGGAAGCGAACGAGGACGGCTACCTGTACATCATCCAGCGCGGCACCAGTGGAGACTGGACCGTGTTGTTTCCAGCCAAGGAGATCAACGCCGGCAAGAATCGCATCACCGCGATGGAGCCCGTGCGCATTCCGAATGGCCGCGCGTTTTTCACATTCTCCGGCAGCCCGGGTACTGAGAAGGTGTTCATCGTCCTGGCGCGCAAACCCGTCGCCGATGTGGAGGACATGATTCTCGACCTCAACCGTGGCAAGGCCCCGGCCGCGGTCGAGCCGAAGAGCGATGCTCCGAAGGCTGAACCGAAGAAGGCCGAATCGAAGAAGACCGCCGCGCCGAAAGCCGCGCCAAAAGGTCCCATGCTGCTGGCTCAGGCGATCTCCCCGATCGACGATCCGCTCACCGGCCGGCCGCGCAGCCAGATGATGGCCCGCGACCTGGTGTTCGAGAAAGTGGACACCGAGTCGGCAGACAACCAGAAAGACAAGTCCGTCTACGTTGTGGATAAAAGCGGACGCGCCGATGCCAACTTCGTTATTGAACTGCCGCTGAAGCACGAATAAGGAGCGCACTTACATGAAACGAATGGGCCACGTGTGCTTACTCGCCGCGCTTACGGTGCTATCCGCAGCCGGCCAAACCCGCAAAATGTCGCAAGGCGCCAACCGCATGGAGTTGACGCTGGAGCGCTATGACGGTTCGAACTGGAAGATCATGGATCCCGGCATGGTGTTTGCCAGTGGTGACCGGATCCGCTTCCGCTTCCGCACGAACTTCTCCGGCTTCCTGTACGTGATGAATCAAGGGACCGGCGGCAGTTACACGCAGTTGTTCCCGACCGAGGATGCCGGCCTGCAGAACCGTGTGGAGGCGGACAAAGAGTATTACGTGCCCGCCACCACGGATGGATCGTTCAAGATCGCGGGGCCCGCGGGACACGATGTTGTTTATTGGATGGTGACCCCGGCCGCGATCGGCGGTACGCACAAGAGCACGGCTTTGCCTCCGCCACCACCGCTCGATTCGACTCCGCCTCCCACGATGACGCCACGTTGTGATGATGCGATCCTGAGGGCTCGCGGCGATTGCGTGGATAGCAACGCTGGGGCCAAGCCAGTGGCTCGCGGACAGGATCTACCCGCCAACTTACAGAAGGCGAACCCCGGCTCTTCGCAGGAACTGGTGTTCATGAAGAGTCAGAACCGGTCCGTGGTGACCGCACAATCGAGATTGACCGGTCCGGTGGTATTTGAATACCGCCTGGCCCACAAGTAAGGAATGCCAGCGATGTCGAAAGCCGCATTGATTTCTCTGTTCGTTGCCTCGGCGTTGCTCGCTGCGCCGCAAGCCGCGCAGAAGGGCCAGAAGAAGGACGAAGGCAAAACCGCGCGCGACCTCAAGTACGAAGTGTTGGACGAGGTGGACACGCCGGTGGCGGGCAAGGTCGCCGTACCACGCAGCTATGCAGTGGTGGTGGGAGTTTCCGAGTATCCGAAGCTCGACAAAGCGCTGCAACTGAAGTTCACCGAGCGCGACGCCGAGGCGATGTACTCCATCCTGATCAGCCGCGAAGGCGGCAATTTCCGGGCTGAAAACGTCCGCAAGCTGACCGGCACAAAAGCGACGCTCGCGAACATTCGCGAGGCGATCGAGGTCTGGCTGCCCTCGGTTGCGAAGCCCGAAGATCGCGTGATCGTGTACTTCGCGGGCCACGGGTTTGTTTATCAGGGCAAGGTGTATCTCGCTCCGTCGGATTTCAATGGCAAGGACCCGTCGGGTACGGGCTATTCCACCGAATCGCTGGGTGCGGCGTTCGGCAGCAAGATCAAAGGCAAGTGGAAAGTGCTGCTGACGGACTCCTGCCACAGCGGCGCCGCCGCGAGTGACACGGATTCGCAGACGATCAACAGCCGGCTGCTGGATCTGAACCGTTCGTTGTTCTCACTGACGGCGAGCCGCGACCGCGAGCGCTCCTTCGAGAGCCCGCAGTGGGGCGGCGGCCACGGCATCTTCACTTACTATGTGGTGAAGGGCCTGGAAGGCGAGGCCGATGAATCGAAGGATGGCATTATTACGGCGGACGAACTCGCAAGTTATGTTCAGCACAATGTGCGGACCGCGACGAAGGGGCAGCAGAATCCGACGGTCGGAGGCAGCTTCGACAACAATATGCTGCTGGCGTTCAATCCGGCCGGGGCGAAGCTGAGCAATCCGCCGCCGCCGAAGAACGGCACGATGATCTTCGAATCGGCGATGGATAACGTCGAGGTGTTCCTGGATGGGCGTTCGGTTGGCGTTGTAAGCAAGGGCCAGCCGTTGCGCCTGCCGGGTATCGCGCCCGGGCCGCATCAGGTGAAGGGCGTGCGAATGGGATATGAGCCGGACGGTCCTCGCGAGGAGATGGTGTATCCAGGCCAGGAGTCCACGATCACGCTGAAGTTTCTGATCCCGCGCCGAAGACCCAAAGCAGCGGTGGACAAGTTCGATGATGCCGTGAAGGACTACCTGAAGAGCAAGGGCCCGGAGGACTATCGCCGGGCCGTTGCCGATTTTCAGGAAGTACTGAAGCTGGATTCCACTTACAGTCAGGCCGCGCTCTACTTAGCGCGTGCGTATCGCGATCTGAATCAGCCGGAAAACGCAAAGAAGTGGTTTCAGAAGGCGCTCGACCTGGATCCGGATTACCTGGAGGCGCGCGCCACCTACGGCGGCATGCTGTTCGACCTCGGTGACGTGGATGAGGCGATTCGCGAATTGAACCGCGTGGTGCAGCGGGACCGGAACCACGCTACCGCGCAGTATCTGCTGGCGCAGGCGTTCCGCTTGAAGGGCATGTACGATCCTGCCATTGAAGCGGCGCGCATCGCCATCCGTCAGACGCCGAACAATGGCGAGGCGCATTTCTGGCTTGCCGAAGCCCTGCGGATGAAGGGCCAGTTTGCCGACGCGATTCCCGAGTATCAGCAGTACCTGAAGCTGACCAACTACGAAAGCGGGCTGGCGATGAAGATCGCGCACTATTCGTTCGGGTTCAAAGGGCTTCTGGCCAAGAAACGCGCCGGGACCACCGATGTCTGGAAAGAACTCCGTAAGTTGACTTACTTCGGGCTGTGCGACTGCGAGCGCAAGTTAAATCGGTTTCAGTATGCGATCCCGTTCTGCCAGAAGTCGCTGTCCTTCGATGCGCAGGACGAGTTCACGCACTATTTGCTGGCGCTGTCCTACGCCGGGCAGGCGAACCAGACGGGAGACATCGGAATGCTTCCAGCCGCTCGCAAGCACTTCTCACGGATGATCGAATTGAATGGCGAACTCCAGGAAGCGGAGTACGCGAAGGCCAACATCAAGAACATCGACGCTCTTCTGAAAGCGCAGTAAGCTTTCATCCTTTCCTCACTCTCCGTTGCTCTCACTACCCTCCGCGCCCTACTCCCTTGGGGCCGCCAATCGGCTCACGCCCGGGCCTCAGTCACAAGTGCGGAGCTACATCAGCATTTCGCTTAAAACCGCCGGCGTGACTCAGGGTGGTCAGGTCAGGCGAGAACGGCGTTTTCAGGCCGGAAAGCACCCAAAGGTGGCCGCTCAGCTATATACTTGATCTCATCAAACGAGAAAGGCGCCCCTAAGTGTCCTCCCGCAGAGCCCTGTTGCAATCCTCCCTTGCGATTCTTGCATCGCGTCCCCTTACCGCGAAAGATGACTTCTGGATCGCCAAGCCGGTCGAGCAGTGGACCGAGGAGGAAGTGCGCAAGTTCCAGACCAAGTCGCCCTGGGCGAAGGAAGTGACCGTCACACCCGGAGGCCTGGCCGGCGGAGGCATGCGCGGAGGCATTCCCGACGCAAGTGGCATGGGCGCCGGAGCGGAAATGGCCGGCGGCGGAATGGGTGGCGCGGGTGGTGGCATGGGCGGTGGTGGTGGCGGCGGTGGCCGCGGAGGAGGACGTGGTGGCAGCCGCGGCGGACCTCCCTCCGGAGGCGGAATGCCGGAAATCAAACTCACTGTGCGATGGGAAAGCGCTGCGCCGGTTCGTAGAAGCGCGAAGCGCGACTGGCCACCCGAGACCAACGGTAATTACATCGTGAGCGTGTCCGGTCTGCCGAGGATGGGCCGCGGCGGACAGAGCGCACAGGGACGGGGCGCGGCGAACCCACAGGATCCGCAGGCGAGCGCGGAGGCGCGCAAGCGCATGGAAGGCGCACTGCTCGCGTCCACGGAATTGAGGCGCAAAGGAAGGCCGGCCACTCCGCCTGAAGTGGCACGCTTCTTCGATTCGGGACCGCGCAGTCTCGCCCTGTTTCTTTTTCCGATTGGCAAGGAACCGATTCAGTTGGATGAGAAGGAAGTGACTTTCTTCACGAAGATGGGACCGTTCGAAGTGAAGACCAAGTTCAACCTCAAAGAAATGCAGTTCGAAGGGGCGCTGGCCCTGTAAGAACGAAGGGAGCGACAGGATGAACCGTAGAGCATTCTTGAAATCGCTGTCCGTCGCCAGCGTGGCTGGTATGGCTGCGCCCAAGGCCGCGGAGGCGTCGTTGCCGAAAGCCAAAATCACGCGCGTGCGGATCTACAAGCCGCCAGATCTCAACCAGCTCTTCAATCAGAGCAACATGGTGATCACCGTGGAGACCGACATCGGCGTCACCGGCATTGGCGAGGGCGGATCGAAGGACACACTGGAGCAATGCGCGGGCACGCTGATTGGCAAGAACCCGTTCCGCATTGAAGCGATCTGGCAGGAGATGTACATCGGGTGGTTCTATCCGCCGGGCCGCGAGAAGATTCATGCCGTGGGAGCGATGGATCTCGCGTTATGGGATATCAAGGGCAAGGTGTT
>JAEUQE010000209.1 GCA_016789785.1 Bryobacterales bacterium | reverse complement strand
ACGAGACCATCCTGAAGTTCATTCGCACCACCAAGACCACCACTGGACTAAAAGTGACCGCCCGCCTCGATCGCCACCAATACCCTGTTGGCATCAAGCCCACCGCCGCCAGACTCCGTCAACTCAAACTCCGCAAAGCGAAATTCGCGCCACGCTGGAACTATACCATCCGGCCTTCAGTTGTGAAGTAATTCTTGCGCGCCGCCTTAGCTGGCTTTCGCAGGTAAGTGCAGCAGTGGAAGCCCTCCGCGTCCGTCGCCCCGGAAGGCTTCCCGCTTGCTTCTTACTGTTTTCGCCTGATCGCGCCCTTCCGCCTTTAAAGCTGCCGGCGCTTCACGGTATATTGACTAGTTCGTTGTTTTATGAAAATCACCTCTTCAGCGCCGTGCCGTGTCGATCTTGCTGGCGGAACTCTCGACATCTGGCCTCTCTACCTCTTTCATTCGAATGCCGTGACCGTGAACTTCGCGGTGAACCGTTACACTCGTTGCGTCATCGAAACGCACGAATCGAGCAAAATCGTCCTACGCTCGCGTGATCAGGCGTCTGAAGAAACCTTCGGTTCCATTCAGGACTTGAAGAAGGCCAAAAAATACAAACTTCCATTGCTCGCCTTCTTGGTCGACTTCTTCGCGCCAGATACAGGCTTCGTCATGGAGACCGATTCGGAATCACCCGCAGGCGCAGGTATTTCAGGCTCCTCCGCCTTGATCATCGCCATCGCGAGCGCGCTCAATAAACTGTGTGGAACTGGATACTCCATCGAAAAAATTCGTGAGATCGCACAGAACAACGAAGCGCGCATCGTTCGAGTACCAACCGGCTGCCAGGATTACTATCCGGCCATGTATGGGTCGGTCAGCGCCATTGAGATGGATTGCGCCGGGATTCGGCGCAAACCCATTCCTGTGGATCTTGCCGACTTCAATCAGCGGATTGTCTTGGCCTACACTGGGGAACCTCGCAACTCGGGGATCAACAACTGGGAAGTCAACAAGTCTCACATCAACGGCGACAAGCAGGTCCACCGCAACTTCGATCGCATCGCTTCGATCTCCAACAGCATGCGCGCGGCGATCGAGCAGAGTGACTGGGCAGCGGCCGCGAAGTTGCTTCGCGAGGAATGGTCGCACCGCAAGAAAAACGCTCCAGGTATCACTACGCCATTGATCGACACCTTGGTGGACGTAACCCGCAAGGCTGGTGCTCGCGGTGCGAAAGTGTGTGGGGCCGGCGGCGGCGGCTGCGTGTTCTTCCTGGTTGATCCAGGAACCCAGGAACGTGTCTCATCGGCCATCGAGGCGGCGGGCGCGCGAGTACTCCCCGTCGTAGTTTCCCCCCGGGGTGTTTCGGTGAAGTCCACGCATTGAAGTTGCTCCCCAGCCAGCGAAGATCCATCCAGGATGATACGGTGAAGTCTTGGAACCGATGACACCGCTTCCCGATGGTCAGGCGCCCGTGCCTGAGCCGAAATCTACCAAATTCGGCGCCCTGCTTCGCGTGGCCATTTTTGCCTTCCTCGAAGTGGCTGGCATGTCGGTTTTCGGGCCATTGATGTACCAGATCGGTGGCTATTTTGTGTCGGCTGCCCTGAGCACCTTTACAGCCGCCGCTCTTGCCAACGCCATCGCCCTTCGTGTTTGGGAGCGTGCGGAATTGGTGGATGTTGGTCTCGGCTGGACTCGCGCGTCGGCTCGGAATCTCGGACTGGGCCTTGCATGTGGTGTCGGCGCGGCCCTGCTGGTGCTCGTGCCACCGCTTCTCGTTGGCGCGGCGGAGTTTCAGAAAGCCGCCAACTGGGAGCCCAACCCAGCCAGCGCGGCCTTCCTGGCGATCGTGCTTCTCTTTGGGGCGGTTGGCGAAGAATTGCTGTTTCGAGGCTACGGGTTTCAGGTGCTCCTCGGGACCATCGGAGAGTTCGCCACTATCTTGCCAGTGGCTGTCCTCTTTGGGCTGGCTCACTCGAACAACCAGAACGCCTCTTGGGTTGGAATCCTGAACACAATGCTGTGGGGCCTTCTTTTCGGCCTTGCATTCCTGCGGAGCCGCGATCTTTGGCTTCCCATCGGAATCCACTTCGGCTGGAATGTCACACTTCCCCTCTTCGGCGTCAACCTCAGCGGATTTACAATGAATGTGACAGGGTACGCGCTGAGTTGGAAGATTTCGCGTCTCTGGAGCGGTGGCGAATATGGCCCCGAGGCTGGCTTGCTGTGTACTTGCGTCCTTGCGCTTCTTTTTTACCTGATGTGGAAGGCGCCAGTACAGCGGCAACTTTCGCTGCTCTACCAGCCAGACGACGAGGAGGTTTGAGATGCTTCGAATCGCCCTGAGTATCGCGCTGCTCATGACTGGCCAACTTGATGCTGGCCGCAAGCTCACCGACGATGAACGTCTGGAGATTATCCGCGGACTGACTGCCGAGTACGCCACGCTCAAGGTCCTCCTGCCTCGTTCCAAAAAACCGCTGCCCATACAAACTGACGGCACGTATGACAAGCAGGCCTGGGACCAGGCCAACAAAGAAATGGGGCCCGCGGGCCGCTCAGGCGACGCTATCCAGATCACGAAAGTAACACTGGAGGACGACAAAATCCTTCTGGAGATCAATGGTGGACTGAAGAGCGGCACGAAGTGGTACGAGCGCGTCGAAGTCGGTATGGGATCTCGCACCCGCCCGATCAACGCCAACGGTACACCGACCCTCGGTACGAATCTTGCCCTGATTTTTCCAAAAGGTGTGCCCCCGCTCGGCGCCGGCGATCTCAAGAAAATGCTTCTGACTGTGATGGATTTCGAGAAGCGAAGCGCAACGGAGCAGTTCGTCAATACCTTGCCTCCCGAGGTCCAGAAAGCAATCAAGGAGCAACGAGTCATTGAGGGCATGGACAAGGACACCGTGATCCTCGCCGCAGGGCGTCCCCGGTCGAAGAGCCGCGAGATCAAAGACGGGCTCGAACTCGAAGACTGGGTATACGGCATGCCTCCTGGAAAGGTCACGTTCGTGACTTTCCACGGTAGCAAAGTGATCAAAGTAAAGGACATGTATGCTGGTCTTGGCGGGAGCGTCGCTGATCCCACCAAGCCTCCACCTCAGTAATCTCGCGGACCGGATTCCTTCGAATCTCGCGGCGGCGTTGGTCGCGGCAAGTAGCTGAGACAAACCATCCGAGCCGCACTTCCTTTCAGGCACGCGCACTTCCAATCGCTTAGGGAGACTTGGTTTTTCGCTTTTCCGCCCTCCATTTGGCAGTTCGCAAACGGGGTCGCGTACCAATTGTGAAGACGCCTTTCCGTTTCGGGATTCCCTTTCGGGACCCGGAGCAGCCCGTGTTTCCTCGCAGTCCTCGAACTTCTTTAAAAGAAATCACTTGGCTGCACCATTGAGTGTTGGCCCCTCCGTTGCTATTACCTGAGCGGGCTTCAGTCCAACGCGACGGGCCGAGACAACTATGCAAGTCCGAATTCTCCACGTGATCGGCGATTCCAAGTTCGGAGGTGCCTCGCTCGGAATCCTCCGGCTGGCCCGCCACTGGCGCACCCTCAACTGGGACGTGTCGGTGCTCTCAACCGATCCTGATTTTCAGGAAGCGGCAACGAAGAACTCCGTTCAGGTAGTGCCGCTCGATGCGGTGTGGAGAGAGATCCGGCCAGTCAAAGACCTGATCGGACTCTGGAGGCTAACCCGTTTCCTCCGCGCCAGTGAGTACACGATTGTCCACACCCATACCACCAAAGCGGGGTTCATCGGCAGGCTTGCCGCCTGGATGGCAGGTGTGCCTGTCGTAGTCCACACCTCACACGGGTTCGCTTTTCACGAGGCTTCCCATCCCTTCCGGATCGCTTTCTACGTTGCACTTGACAGGGTTGCTTCCTGGTGCTGTGACAAAGTCATCACCGTGAGCAACTTCCACGCGAACTGGGGAATCAAACTCGGAATAGCGGCGCCTTGGAAGATCCAGTCGATCCCGAACGGGATTCCTGCTCCCGCTCTCACAACCGAGGACCAGAGATCCAGGCTCCGTCAATCCCTCGGCATTGACGGCGACACCCTCATGCTGCTCACTCATGGCCGGCTTGCGGCCGAGAAAGGGCTCGAAGACCTGCTTGATGCTGTCGCTGCGGTCCCGTCCCGCGCCGTCCGGAAGTTCAGACTCGTCCTCGCCGGAACGGGCCCGCTTCGCGCCGAGCTCGAGGATCGGGTGCGGCGATTGGCGATCGAAGACATGGTGCTCTTTCTCGGCTTCAGGACGGATGTAGCCGAACTGCTGAACGCTGCGGACCTTGTTGTGTTGCCGACCTGGCGCGAAGGGCTCTCCATCGCCCTGCTGGAAGCTATGGCCGCGGGGTGCTGCATCGTCACTACTTCGATCAGCCCCAATCGCGAGCCCACGCAGGATGGCAGGGGTGCTTTCCTCGTTCCGGCCAAATCTCCCGAGTCCATCGCGCAAGCCATTGAGTCCCTGCTCTCTGACCCGCTTCGTCGCCATTCTTACGGATCTCAAGCGAGGTCCATTTTTGAGGAGAACTACTCAATGGACCGTATGCTCGGGAGCTATCAGCAGGTTTATCGAACGCTCTTGGAGGAGAAAGAAGTTGCGTACTCAGTTTCTGCCGTACTGCCTTCCCATGATCGGTGAAGACGAAATCAACGAAGTCGTTGACAGCATGAGATCCGGCTGGGTTACCACAGGCCCTAAAGTGCGCTCATTCGAGGAGGCCTTTGCGGCCTACGTGGGGGCTCCCTACGCGATTGCCGTCAACTCGTGTACCGCCGCCCTTCATCTGTCGCTCGCGGCCCTCGGGATTGGGCCTGGAGATGAGGTCATCGTGCCGACCATGACCTTCTGCGCCACCGCCAATGTGGTCTTTCACCTTGGTGCGCAGCCAGTATTGGTGGACGTCGATCAGCACGGGCTGATCGACATGACTGCCGCACGAAGGGCGGTCAGCCCTCGAACTCGAGCGATCGTACCGGTCCATTATGCGGGCCAGGCCTGCGATCTGGAGGGCATTCTGGACCTCGCCAGGGCCACGGGACTCAAGGTCGTAGAGGATGCCGCTCATGCGATTGGAACCGAGTATCGTGGCCGTCGCATCGGGACCTTCGGCGACACAACCGCCTTTAGCTTCTATGCAACGAAGAACATGACCACCGGAGAGGGAGGGATGATCACCACTTCCAATCCTGACGTTGCCGCACGGGTACGGCGCCTCGCACTTCACGGTATGAGTCGCGACGCCTGGAATCGGTACGCGCAGACAGGCTCCTGGTACTACCAAGTGTTGGAGCCTGGGTACAAGTACAACATGACAGACATCCAGGCTGCCATAGGGATCCACCAATTGCGTAAGCTGGACGCGTTCATTCGACGGCGGAGGGAGATCGCCGCAGTCTACCGCCGTTCGTTCGCGGACCTGCCAGAACTGGAGCTTCCAAGGGAACTCGCCGGACGCTTCCACGTCTACCACATTTTCCCGGTTCGTCTGCGCACAACCCTTGAGCGCGGTGAGTTCATTGAGGAACTGAAACAGCGGAACATTGGTGCGAGCGTACATTTCATTCCGTTGCACCGGCACCCTTACTTCCGCGCGGACGAGTGGAACTGCACAAAGGTGTTTCCGGGTGCGGACCGGATGTATGAGGGGCTTCTGTCATTGCCCCTTTACCCTGCGATGACCGATAGCGATGTGCAAGACGTCGTGGATGCCGTTCGAGACATTGTCACTCAAAACCGAATTCCAGTCTTTTCTCAGGAACCAGAGACCGCGTACGTGGAGGGAGTATGTCAGTAGTCCGGGCCCTTCAGCAGATTGCCTGGCGTGAGGCCTTCCCCAGAATCACTGCCGACCTTGTGCTCGTCCAACTGGCCGCGCTCACGGCCTTGGCCGCGGTAGCCGTTTGGCAGTCAATGATTCAAGGAGGCGCCGATCCGGTTCGGCTCTACGGCGCGTTCCGAGCCTTCTACCTGGACTCGTTCTTGCCTCAGTCGATACTGTTTCCCATTGTTTTTCTTCTATTCGGATTCTATGGCCGCTACCGGACCTATACCCTTCGCAACAAGCTAATTGTCTTGTCGCAGGGTGCCACCGTTGCCTCATTGATTTACCTATTTCTGAGCTTTCTGGTCGATCGCTCAGATACCCTGGCCCGCAGCGTCTCACTTGTATTCGTGCTGCTCGTCAACATCTATACTGTTGGCGCGAGACTGCTGAAAATGTCGATGAGGGAGCCGCACCAGCCGGTAACTGGAGGAGACAAAGCGCATGAAGCAACGATTGTCGAGGATGCGCGAGACAAAGCGCCCGTCCTCGTCGTCGGAGGTGCCGGCTACATCGGCTCGATCCTCTGCCGCAAGCTGATTGCCCAGGGACGGCGCGTACGCCTTTTCGACAACTTCGTGTATGGCGATGCTGCCGTCCGTGATCTCTTCGGAACGCCAGGTTTTGAGTTGTCGATCGGCGACTGCCGGAACATCCAGAACGTCGTGTCGGCAGTAGCTGGCGTGAACTCGATTATCGATCTCGCGGCAATTGTTGGAGATCCGGCCTGCGAACAGGACCGTAGCGCCGCGCTGGAGATCAACTATGCCGCCACGCGAATGCTGATCGAAGTTGCAAAGGGCCACGGTGTGGAGCGGTTCCTTTTTGCGTCTTCGTGTAGTGTCTACGGCGAGACCGAAGAACTCTGCGACGAGCGCTCCTGCGTAGGGCCGATTTCGCTGTATGCTCAAACGAAAGTCGATAGTGAGAATGCCCTTCTTCAGGCGCGCACAGATCAATTCCGGCCGACGATCCTACGCCTGGCGACGGTCTTTGGGAACTCATACCGGCCTCGGTTTGATCTGGTTGTCAATCTTCTCACGGCAAAGGCACTTCGGGAAGGAGTGATCACGATCTTCAACGGGGAGCAGTGGCGGCCGTTCATCCACGTTGGCGATGTGGCCGATGGCTTTGTCCGGGTGCTCGGCAGTCCCGTTCAAATCGTCGGCGGAGAGATCTATAACCTCGGAGACTCCCGTCTCAACTACACCTTGTCGGGAGTGGCCTCGGTCATTCAGACGTTGATCCCGGGCACGCGGGTGGAACACATTGAGAATCCAGATCGGCGCAACTACCGTGTCAGCTTCGAGAAAATCCAGAGAGATGTTGGGTACGCCTGCTCGGTAACCCTTGAGGAGGGAATCGAGGATCTTCGCGCAGCCATCGTGTCGGGGCGCATTGTGGATTACACTGATCCGCTCTATCACAACCAACGTTTCCTCAAGGCAGCGGGCCGTCTGGTCTCGAAGGAGGAAGTTGACACGCAGGTCATGGCGGCGTTCTCCGCCGTGCTCAGCAACCACCAGATGACGTTGGACGAAAGCCCTGAGGTGTTCCATAGGGCCCAGGTGCTGCGTGGGCGGTAGCGGATTCTCCCATGCCTCTTGCCCAGAGTCTCTTCGTCGCGTTGCTGTTGAGCGCAACTCTCACCATCTGGATTCCGGATCAATGGCCCAAGTCTCTTTTTGAGTGCGGAATGTTTATTCTTGCGGGATTCCTTGTCTGCCAGGGGAATGTATCCCGAACTGCCGTAACGCCCGCGATAGTGTTGCTTGTGCCGGTGCTCGCCGGCTTTGCCCAACTGGCTTTGGGGCTAAGCGTCGATCGTGCCGCTACCGTGCAAGATCTGCTTCACTGGGCGTCCCTGGGCGCGACCGCATTCATTGCCTCCGTACTTGCTGGGCGTAGAGGCGGGCGTTCCAGCATGGCGTTCTCCCTCGCCGTGGCTGGCGGGTCGGTCGCGATCTTCGCGCTCCTTCAGTACTACACATCAGAGGGCCGGATCTTCTGGCAGTGGCCAAGCGGGGAGCCGAAGGTGTTCGGACCTTTTCATAGCCGCAACAACTTCGCATCGTTTGTCTGTGTGATTCTTCCGCTGACCTTGTGGTACTCATCGGGAACTCGCGGAATCAGTGGCTTCTGGACCAGCGTTTCGGTGCTGCTGGTTGCCGGCGTTGTGACCTCGGGATCCCGCGCTGGAGTCACTCTCGTTGCGGTCGAGGTTGCGGCGTTCGTTCTCTACTGGCTCGCTGCGGATCGGCGCGATGTGGCGTTCTGGCGCGCACTCGCGGTGAGTCTGGCAATCGCGGTGGGTGCTGCTGTCGTCGGATGGGAGACGCTAGCCGACAAGTTGCGTCAGGACGATCCACTTCGCTACCGGCGTGAGATCGCCTTGTCGGCTGCTGAGATGATAGCCTCGAGGCCCGTTGCCGGATTTGGCCTTGGCGCCTTCTCGGCTGCCTACCCGGCCCATGCACTCTTTGACACAGGTAGATTCGTGAACTACGCACACAACGAGTGGCTTGAGTTCGCGGCCGAAGGCGGCATTGGTCTGGCAACCTATTTGGCGCTAGCCGCTCTATGGATGTCGAGGTTTGTGTTTCGGCATCCATGGGCAGTTGGCCTTCCTGTTCTTTGCGTGCACGCACTGGTGGACTATCCCTTCCAGCGCACCGGTGTGGCTGCTTGGCTTGTGGCCATAGTCGCGCTCCTTGCGCTCAGCGCCAGAAACCCTCGATACGGCCATGCACCTCACCTTTGATTCGACTGAATGCGGAGGCGGTAGACTTACGGAATGCGATACCGGCAACACCCAGTGTCTCCAGACCTCGCTCCCTGGATCGAAAGGCTCTGGGAGTTGGAGGGTACATGTCCTGTGGCGGAGTTGCCGCAGACGATCGCCCCCGATGGGCGGATGGAACTGATTTTCCACTTTGGCGATCCCGCTCTACAGGGCGAGACCCTCCAGCCCCACAGTCTGATCACTGGACAGTTTCTCCAGGCTCTCTGCCTGAATCCGAGGGGAAGCATGGATGCGATCGGGATTCGACTCCGTCCAGAAGCGGGGAAGGCAATGACGGGCATTCCGTGCCACGAGATCTCCAGCCGAATCCTGCCGATGGAAGATGTCCTGGGAGAGTGGGCGAAAAGCGCCCGGGAGCGCGCAGGACAGTTTCCTGACGCCCCGAGTCGACTGGCGTCGATTCTGGATTCGTTGCGACATCTGGTTCGTTCCAGTCCTGATCCCCTTGTAACGGAATCCGTCCGCCGCATCGAGATGCTGTTTGGGAGAGGGACCGTCGATCGTTTTTGGTCCGGGCTCGGGTTGAGCGCCCGTCATTGGGAGCGTCGCTTCCTTTCCGCGACGGGACTGACGCCGAAGGAACTCGCGCGGATCACTCGATTTCAGCACGCTATCGCTCTCTACGAATCGGGCTGCTGGGATCGCTGGGCGGACTTGGCCATGGAGTGCGGATTCTATGACCAATCGCACTTGGCAAATGAGTTTCGAGTGTTCTCGGGCTCCAGTCCCGAAGCCTTCTTCCGCGACCCTCCAGAGCTAACCAGCCTGTTCTTACGGCGCGAACTCCTCGACGGCGAGGCAACATGACGCTTTTTTCCAAGATCATCGCAATACCGTTCCGCTATCTTCGCAGAATGTCTATGAAAACCTGTTTCGGATTGCTTTTCTCGGCGTTGCTACTGCTCGGGCAGGGCGACGTTCCGTCCTCCGGCCCCTTCGCCAAACTGAACTGGATTGCAGGAAGCTGGTCGGGGCCTGTCGGCCGCGCTCAAACTGAGGAGCACTGGATCTCGCCGAGTGGCGGTGCGATGCTCGGTGTCAGCCGGACGATCGCGGGTGACCGAATGGTGGCATTTGAGTTCCTGCGAATCGAGAAGCGCGGAGACGACATGTTCTACGTCGCCCAGCCCAATGGTCGGCCGCCGACGGATTTCAAGCTGACCCGTCTCACCGATTCCGAAGCCGTTTTCGAGAACCCTCAGCACGACCACCCGAAAGTCATCAGCTACCGGCTGGAAGGCGATACTCTGATCGCCAGAATCGCGGGCGACGTCGGTGGAAAGCCGAAGGCCCAGGAGTTCCGTCTCCAAAGGAAGAAATAGAATTTCGCCCTTTGTTCGATAAAGCCCTCAGGCAGGCAACCAGACTGGCGATGAGTCCGAGAATCTTGGTGGGCGGGACGCAAAAAATCAGAATCCGGAGACCCACTCGCAACTTCTACTGCAAGCAGGGTCTAGCTGCGTTACTGTCCCGCAGTAAATTTTGTGGTTTGACAAGACATTCGGCGCATCCCTATAATTGTGAATTCTACCTGGGAATCCTGTACTAAACTCTAAAGGATGTGTCGGGCTAAGCTTCCTGCCTGAGGGTGATAATGTCGCAGATCTTCCATCCTAGCACTAACACTATCTCCAAAGTGAGCGTAGTGGCTGTGGTTCTGCTCGTCGGCGGCCTGGGATATGGGGTCCTGGCCCTGAATCGATCGCCGTACGTCGCCAGAACCAAAATCCCTTTTGATCAAGCGGTTCCGTTCTCCCACAAACACCATGTGGCCGGCCTCGGGCTGGATTGCCGGTACTGCCACACGAGCGTGGAGAAAACCGCCTCCGCCGGCATGCCAACCACGGAAACGTGCATGAGCTGCCATTCGATGATCTGGACCAACGCTCCCATGCTGGAGCCCGTCCGTCAGAGCTGGGCAACCGGCAAGTCGCTCGAATGGAATCGTGTTCACGACCTGCCTGGCTTCGTCTACTTCAATCACAGTATTCACCTGAATAAGGGAATCGGCTGTGCGTCCTGCCACGGGCGCATCGATCAGATGCCGCTGGTCCATCAGGAGAATACGCTCTACATGGAGTGGTGTCTCGACTGCCATCGCAACCCGGAGAAGAACATCCGGCCGCGCGAGAAGGTGTTCGACATGACCTACAAGCAGCCAGCCAACCAGTCGGAACTGGGGGCGAAGCTGGTCAAGGATTACAAGGTTCAGAAGTTTACGGATTGCTATACATGTCATCGATGAGCGGAGATCTGGTCCAAATCAAGAACCCCGCGGAGAAGAGCCTCGACATCGGCGCGATCCGCGATCGCTTTGCCAACAAAGGCGGCCCCGAGTTCTGGCGGAGCCTTGAGGAGTTCTCAGCCACCCCCGAGTTCCAGGATTTTCTCGACAACGAGTTTCCTCAAATTGGCTCGGACTGGCGCAAGCCGCTCGATCGCCGGAACATTCTCAAGTTGATGGGCGCGTCGTTCGGGCTGGCAGGGTTGACCGCCTGCACGCGCCAGCCACTTGAGAAGATCGTGCCCTACGTGAAGGCGCCGGAGGAGTTCTCGGGCAACGCTCCCGTGCAGTTCGCCTCGGCGCATCTCATGGGTGGCTACGCCGACGGTATCCTTCTTGAGAGTCATCAAGGGCGCCCGACAAAGGCGGAAGGCAGTCCCGAACATCCGGCCAGTCTCGGTGGTACGGGAATTCACGCGCAGGCCTCTCTTCTCACGATGTGGGATCCCGATCGCTCCCAGTCGGTCCTGCACGAAGGCAAGATCAGCAACACGTCGGCCTTCTGGGCCGCCCTCACCGTCATTCGCGAGACGCACGTTGCCAACAAAGGCGCCGGCCTGCGGATTCTCACGGAAAATGTGACGTCGCCGAGCCTTACCGACATGATCCGGACTCTGATGGGCCCCGAGATCATGCCCGAAGCAAAGTGGCATGTCTGGGATCCGGTGACTTCCGACGGCGCCCGTCTCGGAACAAAGCTCGCGTTCGGAGAGCCGGCATCCTACCACTACAAAATCGAGAGCGCCGACGTCATCGTCTCCCTCGATTCCGACTTCCTCAACTTTGGACCAGGCGCCGTTCGCTATGCGCACGACTTCGCGGCGCGCCGCCGGCCCGAGCAAGGGAAGCGCCGGATGAACCGCTTCTATGTTGCCGAGGTGTCCCCGACCGTTACCAGTGTCCTGGCGGACCACCGCTATGCGGCGAAGTCTTCCGACATTGAGGGAATCGCCCGTTCCATCGCCGCAAAGCTCGGCATCGCGGTCGACGCGCCGGGCGGCGGAGCTTACGATGCCTGGGTCAGTGCCCTGGTGAAGGATCTGCAAGCCCACCAGGGTTCGTCTCTGGTGGTGGCTGGCGATCAGCAGCCTCCAATCGTGCACGCCCTCGCGCATGCGATCAATGAGAAACTGGGCAACGCCGGTAAGACCGTCGTCTACACCGAATCGCTCGAAGGCAACCCGGCCGCGCACACCGAGAGTCTGAAGACGCTGATCGATGACATGAATGCGGGCAAGGTTCAGACCTTGATCATCCTCAGCGGAAATCCGGTCTACACCGCGCCCTCCGATTGGAACTTCCGCGATGCTTACCTCAAAGTGCCCGCCCGAGTCCACCTCGGCCTGTACGTGGACGAGACCGCGGAAGTCAGCCACTGGCATGTACCGGAAGCGCACACCCTCGAATCGTGGGGCGACGCTCGCGCCTACGACGGCACCATCACCACCATCCAACCGCTGATCGATCCGATCTATGGTGGACGTACGTCGATCGAAGTTATCGGCGTGATGCTGGGCAAGCAGACGACGGCTTTCCAGACCTGGAAGCGCTACTGGCGCGACCGGCTGAAGGTCGCCGACTTCGAGACACAGCTTCAGAAGGCGCTGCACGACGGGTTCTGGGCAAATTCGGCCCCCGCGCCGAAGACAGTCGCCGTAAAGGGCGACCTGAAGAGCATTGCGCCCGCCGCGAGTCCTTCCGGCCTCGAAATCACCTTCCGTCTCGATCCGAATATCCTTGACGGCCGTTTCGCAAACAACGCGTGGCTCCAGGAACTTCCGAAGCCCATCTCGAAGGTCACCTGGGACAACGCGATTCACATCGGGCCGTCGACCGCTGAAAAACTCGCGGTCACCACCGACGATTTGGTAGAGATCAAGCTCCGTGGGAAGGCGATTCAAGCTGCGGTTTGGGTCACTCCTGGCCAGGCGAAGGAAACCGCAACCATCACCATCGGCTACGGCCGGAAGCGAGCGGGTAGCGTCGGCACGGCAATTGGCTTCGACGTCAACCCGATCCGCACTTCGCAAGGCTGGTGGAGCGACAGCGGCGCCGACATCCGCAAGGTGGGCCGCTACAAGCTGGTCTCCACGCAGACCCACCATGGCATCGAGCAGATCAAGGATGCCGACGCCGAGCAGTTGAACCGCGCCCTGGTGAGAGTGGCGACCGAAGCTCATTACTTGGAAAAGCCGGACTTCGCGAAGCACATGGGGCCGCACGACCCGCCGCCGGAACTCACGCTCTATCCGCCCTACGAGTACAACGGCTACAAGTGGGGCATGGCGATCGACCTCAACGCCTGTACCGGTTGTCAGGCCTGTGTGATCGCCTGCCAGGCAGAAAACAACATCACCGTCGTTGGCAAGGACGAAGTTTCCCGCGGACGAGAGATGCACTGGATGCGCATCGACCGCTACCACAAGGGCGAGATTGACAATCCGACGGCATACTCTCAGCCGATTACCTGCATGCACTGCGAGAACGCGCCCTGCGAGCCCGTGTGCCCGGTCGCCGCGACGGTTCACAACGAAGAGGGCGTCAACCAGATGGTGTACAACCGCTGCGTCGGCACCCGCTATTGCGCCAACAACTGCCCGTACAAGGTTCGCCGCTTCAATTTCTACCTGTATTCCGACTGGGACACCCAGAGCCTGCACGGTGGGCGCAATCCCGAAGTCACTGTTCGCAGCCGCGGTGTGATGGAGAAGTGCACGTACTGTGTCCAGCGCATCAACCACGCCAAGATCGAGGCCGAGAAGGAAGACCGCAAGATCCGCGACGGAGAGGTTGTCTCGGCCTGCCAGCAGGTCTGCCCGACCAAGGCGATCGCGTTCGGCGACTTGAACGACAAAGAGAGCAAGATTGCCAAGTGGGTTGCCGATTCCCGCAATTACGGCCTCTTGACGGATCTCAACACCAAGCCGCGCACCACTTACATGGCGCGTTTGGAGAACCCAAACCCCGAGCTGGTGAAAGGATAGAACATGGCCGATCATATCGAGACGAGTAACTCGACTACTGCTGTGGTGGGACCGGATCCCGTTCTCGCACCCGGGCATTCCTACGCTACCGTCACCGACAAGATCGCCGCAGTCCCTCTCGAAATGGGTTGGCCGCGGTTCTGGATCGTCGGCTTCACCATTTCCGTGATGATCATGGGCCTTCTGCTCATGACCATCATCTGGCTGGTTGGAAAAGGTATCGGTGTCTGGGGCCCGAACAACCCCGTCGGTTGGGGCTTCGACATCATCAACTTCGTTTGGTGGATCGGTATCGGCCACGCGGGAACGCTGATCTCGGCCATCTTGTTGCTCCTCCGGCAGCAGTGGCGCATGTCGATCGCGCGATTCGCCGAAGCCATGACGCTGTTCGCCGTGGCCTGTGCGTTTCTCTACCCCACCTTCCACACTGGCCGTCCCTGGCTCGCCTACTGGCTGTTGCCTTATCCCAACACGATGGCGATGTGGCCGCAGCCTCGCAGTCCGCTCCTCTGGGACGTGTTCGCAGTCTCCACTTACGCGACCATCTCACTGGTTTTCTGGTACGTCGGTCTGATCCCCGACCTTGCGGCCATGCGTGATCGCGCCAAAGCGCGCTTCGCTCAGGTGATCTACGGAATGCTCTCGCTTGGATGGCGCGGATCGGCCAAGCACTGGAATCACTACGAAATCGCCTCGCTGATTCTCGCGGGTCTCTCCACTCCCCTGGTGCTCTCGGTTCACACCGTGGTTAGCTTCGACTTCGCCGTGGGCCTCATCCCCGGCTGGCACGCCACGATTTTCCCGCCCTACTTCGTCGCTGGCGCGATTTACTCCGGTTTCGCCATGGTGCTTACACTCGCCATTCCGATGCGCGCCTGGTACGGCATGCAGGACTTCATCACCATGAAGCACATCGACAACATGTGTAAGGTGATGCTCGGCACCGGCCTGATCGTCGCATACGGTTATGCGATGGAAGCTTTCATGGCCTGGTACAGCGGGAACTTGTGGGAAATGTTCATGTTCAAGAACCGTACCACCGGTCCGTATGGCTGGTCTTACTGGTCGCTGATCATCTTCAACGTGCTCATTCCGCAGGTGCTCTGGCTGAAGAGTGCGCGAGCGAACATCCCACTCGTGTTCATCCTCTCGCTGGTGATCAACGTTGGAATGTGGCTCGAACGGTTCGTGATTATCGTCACCAGCTTGCACCGCGACTTCCTGCCAGGAAGCTGGGGCATGTACTATCCCACGAAGTTCGATTGGGGCATGTACGTGGGCTCCATCGGCATGTTCCTCACGCTGTTGTATCTGTTCGTGCGGTTCCTGCCATCGATCTCGATCTTTGAAGTACGCACGCTGGTTCCGCGCGGGACGAAGGGAGGCTCGCACTAACCATGCCACGGAAACCTCTCTACGGTTTGATGGCGGAGTTTTCAACGGCCGATGAACTCGTGCACGCCGCGCATCAGGCGCACGAAGAAGGCTATCGCAAGTTCGACGCCTACTCGCCCATCCCGATTGAAGAGCTGCACCATGCGATGCACATCAAGGATTCACCGCTTCCGAAGTTCGTGATCGCGGCGGGTGTTTGCGGATGTCTCGGTATGTTCGCGTTCCTATACTGGATTGCGGCGATCGACTATCCGCTCAATGTCGGCGGCCGTCCCATGTATAGTTGGCCGTCGTTCATCCCGGTTACGTATGAATTGACCGTGCTTTCCGCGGGCCTTACCACCGTCGCATCGCTGATCTTCCTGTGCGGCTTCCCGATGCCGTATCACCCGGTGTTCAACGTGCCGCGTTTCAAGCTCGCATCGCGCGACAAGTTCTTCCTTTGCATTGAAGCCGAGGACCCGAAATTCGACCTGCAGCGGACCAAGGATTTCCTCGGCACGCTGCATCCTTACGAAGTGTCGGAGGTGGAGATTTGAGGACGCTCCAGATACTCCTGCTTGGTGCCGGCGCGCTCCTCATGATCGGATGCCGCCAGGACATGCATGACCAGCCACGATTCCGGTTGAACGCCGCGACGGACCTGTTCGGTGACCGCCGTGCCGCGCGTCCGCTCGTGCAGGGCACAGTCGCGCGCGGCATGCTCAAGACCGACACTGCGCTGTGGACCGGCAAGGTCGGCAACAAGAATGTCGATCAGTTTCCGTTCCCGATTACTCGAGCAGTGATTGAACGCGGACGCAACCGCTACGACATCTATTGCACACCCTGCCACGGGATGACCGGGCACGCCGATGGCATGATCGTGTCGCGTGGCTTGAAGAAGCCTCCGTCCTATCACACCGACGCATTGCGCGAGCAATCGGTGGGTCACATCTACAACGTGATCACGAAAGGAAACGGTTCGATGATGAGCTACGAGTCGCGCATCCCGATGCGCGACCGCTGGGCGATTACCGCCTATGTCCGTGTCCTGCAGCAAAGCCAGAACGTGAAGGTGAGTGAGTTGACGGCTGACGAGAAGAGCAAAGTGGAGGCTGCACAATGAGCAATACCGATGCCATGC
>JAEUQE010000208.1 GCA_016789785.1 Bryobacterales bacterium | reverse complement strand
AGGAATTGAAGGATCTGGTGAACAACCAGAAGGCAGGCGCCGGTGACGCCGAAGGCACCACTGCCTGAGACGCCGGGGATATGGATCATCTTTGGAGCCCATGGCGATACCGGTACGTGAGCAAAGCCGAAGAGCCTGAGGGCTGCGTGTTCTGCGCGAAACCTCAACAGGAGGATCGCGCGGCATTGATTGTGCACCGCGGCACATATTGCTTCGTTATTCTCAACCTCTTTCCCTACACGAGTGGACATCTGCTTGTAGTCCCTTACGCGCATGTCGCTACGTTGGAAGAAGCGTCAAGCGAGACTCTCCAGGAACTGATGAAGCTCACGGCGGATTGTTCGCGCCACCTGCGTAGCGTGTATAAGCCCAAAGGCCTCAATGCCGGAATGAACCTGGGCGAGTGTGCAGGCGCGGGCATTGCGGGACATCTGCATATGCACGTATTGCCGCGTTGGCCGGGAGATGTCAACTTCATGACTGCGGTGGGCGAGACACGCGTGCTGCCGGAGGATCTGGAAACCACTTACGATCGTCTTTCCCGGGCCTTTGCGGGGGTGTGATGACTGCCGCACGTACCTTGGTGCGCGGTTTCCCTGAGCCTGTTTCGATCCTGTTGCCCGTCTGCGACGAAGTGGAAGGGATTGAGAGCGTCCTGGCGGAATTGGTGGAGGTGGTCTACCGGCACCTGCCCGAAGGCTCCGAGTTCCTCATCGAAGAAGGGGGCAGCCGCGACGGCACCAAAGATCTGCTGCGCTCGCTGAACGAACGCTGGCCGTTTCTCAACGTGGTGTACAAGGACCGGCGCGAGGGATTTGCCGCGGCTGCGCGCAACCTCTATCAGCGCGCAAGTTGCCCCTGGGTATTCTTCTCCGATTCCGATGGCCAATGCGTCGCAAGTGAATTCTGGCGCCTCGCTGACGGTGCGCAGGACTTCGACTTTCTGCTCGGAGTGAAGCGCGTGCGTTACGACCCGCTGGTGCGCCGCATCACGTCGAGAGTGTTCAACCGGCTGGCGCGCATGCTGTTCACCGTGCCAAGCCCCGATATCAATTTCGGTTTCCGGCTGGCGCGCCGCGACGCATTGATGCGCTGTCTCGCCCATTGTTCCGACATGCCGACTCTGCTCAACGCCGAGGTCACCATCTACGCGCATGCGCTTGGATATCGCATTCTGCCTGTGCGCGTGCATCATCGCCCACGCATCTTTGGCCTGAGCCGCGGGCTCGATCCGGTGTCGGTCCCCGGGAATTCGTGGAAGGCGTTTACCGGCCTTCTCCGCATTCGCGAGAAAGTGCGGAGGCTCCCGCGTGGTTGAACTGCTGCTCTGTCTCGCTCTCCAATTGTTGTGCTATGGATTGACCGGCGAGATGGTGGTGCGTTGGATCTGTGGATTCAGTCCCTGGAAAGCGCGTCTGCCGGAGGCGGCCTTCCTGGCGGGATTTCCTGCATATGCAGTCATTGGATACGCGGCCTTACCCTTCGCACGGAGCGCGAAATCGATTCCCGTGGCGGTCTTGATGGTGGTGGTGAGCCTTGTCCTCGCCATGCACGGCCGGCCGGCCAGCAGCGCGCTTGGCGGGATGTGGTCCTCATATCGCGAATGGCGCCGCACACGATGGTTTCGTGCGGCCCTGGCTCTGGTGATCCTGATGGTGCTGCTCATCGGTGCGGCGCGGGCGCCTTGGCAATTCGGTGTGGAAAGTCAGGGCAGGGTGATGGCCGGCACCGCGATTTGGGACGACGTGCGTACGCTCGGTGGTCCCATCGTACTTGCGGCCCAAGGCTATCCGCTGCGCAGTCCGATTGCCGTCGAAATGCAGTGGCCCTACCCCGCAGCATCGTTTATCTATCCCGGGGGCATGATCGCCTGGATGCCGGGGCGTGCCCTTCCGTTCCTGGTCGCCGATACCATGCTGCAGACCCTGTTCTACGGGCTCGCGGTGATACTGATCGCGCCTTCGGTGACCGGCGGCGTGGGTGGGCTTCTACTCTGCGGGACGGCATTGATCTCGGGCGCTTTCAATCTCTGGCATCTCGGGCTCAAGGCGGACTGGTGGTGGGTGGAGTACTTTTTCGGATTCCACCGCATCAGCGGGCAGGTGACCACGGTGGCCTGGAATCCATACGGGGGACTGCTGTGGATCTCGAATCACGCGATCGGGTTGGCCGCGATTCTACTTGCGGTGAAATGGCCCGCCCTGCTGCTGTTGTTCGCGTTGTTTGCGGCAGGCAGCAGCATGGACATGGCCGCGATGGCGCTGGTTGCACTTGGTCTGGTGCTTACGTGGCACGTGTGGCGCCGCGTGGTTCGCAAGCAGCCTCTGCCAGAGTGGTTTTGGCGGGCGCTGTGGGCGGGAGTGGCGGTGTTTGCGGTTCTCCTGTGGATCAATCTTCCAACGCTCCGTGGCGAGGTGGATTCGCCATTCGATCCGGCGTTTCCGCTGAACACTGCGCTGCGATTCAACCTCGGATTGCTGGCAGGCGGGTTGGGGCCGTACGCTCTCGTTCTTTTCACGGCTTGGCGCCTGCGCCGGGTTCTGCGTCCGGCCGAGGTGTCCTTGTGGCACGGCGCGAGTGTGTGGATTGTGGCGGTCACCGTGGGCGTGCTGTTCAGTCTGCTGTTCGAGTACCACGCGATCTGGTTTTGGAGATTCGCCCTGGCCAGCCACGTGCTCTTTGGACTCCTGTGTGCCACGGCGTTCCGGAACCTGGGCGATGACCGTGCACGGCGCAGACTGGCTCAGGTGTGGGTGTTGATCCTGATTCCAGGAGCCGTGGAAACGGGACTTGGCGTGATGACGTTCTGGAAGTACGCCGCCCGCCGGACACCGGATCAGGCCGAGGCGATGCATTGGATTGCCCGGCGCGTTCCAATGCGGGAACGGGTGGCGGAGGTCCTGGATGACAAGGGCGTGGTGGCGCCGTCGGTGGATCTCTTGCGTGCCGGCAATCGCGGTGGCGCAAGCGTCTACGACCGGAGCCACGCCCTCACCGGATACCGGGACTATCTTAAGAAATATGGTAATCTCACCGCGGCGATCGCCGGAAACGACTTCCTGATGGTGCACCGATCGAGCAAGCCATACTGGTTGTTGTTGCAGTCGTGCGGCGCGGAGCTGCCGTTTCAGAACTCCCAAGCCGGCGTGTGGCGCATTACTCCCCAATGCCGCGAACGGCTCGCGGGACCGGACGTGGGAATGATGGTTCTCGAAACGGGACGCGGGATGTGGAATCCCTCCACTCCGCCGGATAGGCTCACACCGGAATTGCTCCTGTTTGCGGTGGAAGCGAAGCCGGATCTCATTCAGAAGTTCCGTCAGCGGTTGGAGAAGCTTTGGGCCGCCGGGGAGTGGGAACGCGCTGAACTGCTGGCGGCGAAGATGGTGCAGTTGCGCGGGGATCTTGCGGAAGCGCACTACAGCCTGGCATTCACGCTGCAAGCGCGGGGGAGGCAGCCCGATGCCGTGATCCATCACTATTCGGAGGCGCTGCGCCTGGGTTACGCCGAATTCTGGGTACGGTATAACCGTGGGAATGCGTATCTCGGGCGAAAAGAGTATCTTCAGGCTTTCCGGGACTTGTCTCGGGCAAGAAAGCTTAACCCGGCCCACTCCGGCGTGCCGCTGCTGTTGCAGAAAGTGGAGCAAAACCTTGTCCCGGTGCGTGTAAGAAGATAGCAGAATTGATGTCCGATATTTATCCTGTATTCGTAAATGATTTCCGGATCGTGTTACCCGCCCGGTGCAGGCGGATTCCCGGTGTGGATCATGGTGGCCGGCGGGGGATCTACTTCGAGCCCTACGTGATGCTTGCCTTCGAGACCCTGGTGCGGCCTGGCGGCACCGTCTACGACGTTGGTTGTTCCTACGGCATTCTCAGCGCCGTGCTGGCCAGGCTGGTGGGACCCGGCGGCCGTGTGGAAGCCTTCGAAGCCAATCCCGCCGTTCTGGCCGAGACAGGGCCGATTCTGGCATTGAACTCAGGACCGAGGGCGCTTGAGGCTGGGCAGATCCGGCTCCATCCGGTGTGTGTCGGCGAGCGCAGCGGCGGCCATACCGAGTTTTACGTCCTTCCGGCGGCTGCCAGCGTCGCCTCCACGCGAAACGCTGAGATTCGCCGCTTCCACGCCAACTCCACCGTGGTCGAAGCGCCGATGGCCGCCCTGGACGACGTTGCCGAGGCAACTGGAACGGTTCCAACCCTGATCAAGATCGATATTGAGGGCGGGGAGTATGCCGCCATTCAGGGTGCCCGGCGCCTGCTGGCGGCGCACGGCCCCGATCTGGTAATCGAGACCCACGGCAAGGAGATCGACGGAATTCAGGGCACCTTGGCCGGGTTGATTCAGGAGTTGAAGGCGCTCGGATACGCATTTGCCGATTTGGTCCATGGAGAGGTGGTGGATGGCACTATCTTCGCGCGCCGACACGACCGGCAGATCGGTTATCTTCTCGCCTCGAAGTCATTGATAAAAGGCGATTTGCACGCAAGAATCAGGCGCAGATGGAGAGCGATGCTGGCAGGTTGACCGCAGGCCTCTCAAGAAATCCCTTCATCCCGCCGATAGGGAGTTGATGGCCGAAGCAGGTCGGACAGGGAAAGGTGTAGTCTTCGCCGGAGGCGCTGCCGCGCTTGTGACGACCTACTTTGCCCTGTTGATCTTCACGGGTTGGACCACTCTGCAATACGGAGTGCGGACGATTGATCTCGGGTGGCAGCCGCAGAGCCTTGGAGACGAGTGGTTCGTCTCGGCAGTCGATGGAAATGGGCCTGCCTCCGGCATTCTTGAACCCGGAGATCGTATCAAGCGCTTCGGCAACTCGCTTTTGGCGCCCGGAGCGAACCTCCCGCAACTGCTGAGGTCGGTGCCTGCTTCGAATGCGTATGGTCTTACCATTTCGCGGAACGGGCAGACGCGAGACGTATATCTGCGGCCCCAGACGCGGAGCGGTTCATCCTTCTTCGGCGAGCGCTCACCGCTGGTTGTGGCGAGCCTTCTGTTCTTCTTCGCGGGCATGGGCATGTTGTTGAATTGGAACAGCCAGGCTGCCCGGCTGGGATTCCTTGCGGCTGGTTTCGCGGCGCTTCGCATGGGCGCATGGGCGATCATGCCCCTGAGCAGTTTCTTTCAACCGGAAGAGCACTTGTCATTCTTCATTTTCTGGCTGCCTGCTGCCCTGGCGCCTGCGCTGGCGTTTCACTCGCTGCTGATGTTCTCTCCCGAGATCAAGCCTGGGCATGCCTGGCAGGTAGTCGGCGGATGCCTCTACGCAATGTGGTGGGCGACGCTGTTACCAGCAGTCGTCGGCGGCGGTGTCCCCGCTCCCGTGCCCGACGGGTTCGCGGTGGTTTATCCGGGCCACGTGGAGTGGGACCCTTCGTGGGTAGTGTCGATCTTTGCGGGGCCGATCTACCTGGCGGTTTGCATGGCGGCGGCGGGCTCCTGGATCTGGAAACTGCACCGGGAGTTGCCCGCCGGACATGGCCGGAGCAGGCTGCAGTGGCTGATCGGAGCCGGCGTCTTTTTCGGAATTCCAGCGGCGGCCTCCGAAATCGGGCAGTGGCTGGGGATGTCGAACCGTGCCATTGAAACAAGCTGGATGGGAGGCGTGGCCGCGCTGGCGTACAGCTACGTGGTTGCCGCCGACCATCTGTTGGGTCCATCAATGGTGGTGCGGAGCCTGCTTTCCTGTATCTTGCCCGAACGTCCGTTCCAGCAGGCCGACAAACTGCTGTTTCCCCGCGCGAATGCCCGTGAAATGGAACTGCGGCAGACGCTCGACCTGATCAAGAAGACAGACGATGCCAAGGAACTGCCCGAGATCGCCATCAAGGGACTGCGTGGCGCGTTCGGCGAGGTGGAAGTGAAGGTGAATCCCGAAGCCCCGGTGGACGAAATCCTCGAGGTCGGTCCGAAATCCGACGGGCAATCCTATACACGCCGGGAGGAATACCTCATTCGCGTAGTTCGGGCGGAGTACGCGAGTGCTCTGGATCGTATTGCCTCCATGCCTCGCACGCCGAGCGTGGACAAACCTATGAACCTCATGCGGGTGTGTCCGCATTGTGGAACCTGCTACGACAGTCAGGTAGTGCTCTGTGCGAAGGACGGACGGGTGCCCGCCGTAACGCTTCCCATTGAACGCGTCATCGACGGAAAGTACAAGCTTGACCGCCTGATCGGCCGCGGCGGAATGGGAGCGGTCTATGCGGGCCGAGACATCCGTCTGGACCGGCGCATCGCCATGAAGATCCTGCTCAGTGAACTGTTTGGCCAGGATATGGCTCTGAAGCGCTTCGAACGCGAGGCGCAGACGGTGGCGAGGCTGAACCATCCCAACATCATTCAGGTGCACGACTATGGGCCGATCGGTGCGATGGGCGCTTATCTGGTGATGGAGTATGCCGAGGGACGGACCTGGCGCCAGGAACTCGAAATGACCAAGCTCACCGCGGGTCTGATTTTGCCGTGGGTAGCGCAGTTGCTGGACGGCGTTGCCGCCGCGCACGAGACCGGCGTGATTCACCGTGACCTGAAGCCCGAGAATCTCCTGCTGATCGATCGCGGGGACGGCACCTCCCTGCTCAAGATTCTGGATTTCGGACTGGCGAAGATGCAGTTGCTCGACCTGTCCCGCGAGGATCGTCTCTCCCTGGGTGTGTCAGCGATTGGGACCGTTGGCTATGTGCCTCCCGAGCAGCTTACTGGCGGTTCGACGGATGCGCGCAGCGACATCTATGCGATTGGCCGTATTCTTCTCGAGACACTGAACGGATCGTTACCGGAGAGCGGGGTGAAGGGCGTCGAGGAGCCGATGAAGTCAGTCCTTGAGCGATGCGTCGCGCTCAACAAGGACGATCGCTTTCATAGCGTAGCGGCTTTGCGCGCGGAGTTGCTGCCTGCCCTGTCGAGTTACGGAACGGTCGGGGTCTACTCCACCTGATCGGGCGCCCGCGAGTGCGGTGGAGAGACCTTCAGTTCGTCTGTCCTTCCAACACTCGCGTCGAGTGCCGGACGAGCAGCGCCGGCGGAAAGCAATGCGCCATCGATTGGCGTTTCGCGTCGGCAAGGTGTGCCAGAAGCATCCGTGCCGCCTGGCGCCCCATCTCCAGCCGGTCCCACCCGATGGTGGTCAGGAACGGATTGGGATGCTGATCCCCCTCGACGTTGCCTGCGCCGATCACCGACATGTCGTGCGGAACATCGAGCCCGATCTCCCGGCAGGCCCGAATCGCGCCGAAGGCACTCATGTCATTGGCGGCGACGATCGCCGTCGGGCGAACCGGCAACTGTAGCAGGCGGTGAGTAGCGGCGTGGCTCTCGGCAAATCGGAAACTGCCGGACTCCAGGAGTTGCTCGTCGATTGCGACCCCGGAGTCGCGAAGTGCCGCAAGAAAGCCGTCGCGGCGCAGGCGGGCCGCACTGACGTCGGAGCCTGCGAGAAACGCGATCCGCCGGTGCCCTTGCGCGATCATGTGCTGCGCGGCGAGATAGCCCACCTGGTGATCGTCGGTGGTGGTGTAGCTGCAATCGAGTCCATCGAAGAACCGGTCAATCAACACCACAGGCACGCGTTGCCTGCGAATCTCGTCAAACATGGCCGCTTTCGACTCGTGTTGCTCCGACACCACCAGCAGACCTTCACTCTGCGTGCTGAGCAGAACGTTGAGTTCCTCCACTTCGGTCTGCGCGTCGCGGTTCGACATGCAGAGCAGCAAGTGGTAGCCCGCTTCGCGCAGCACTTCCTGGGCACCTCGGGTGATTTCCGAGTAATAGGTGTGCGAGATGTCGGGGACGATCAGGCCGATCATCCATGACCGGGAGGTGACCAGACTTCGCGCGACACGATTCGGCCGGTAGTTGAGTTCGGCTGCTTTGTCCAGGATCAACTTGCGAGTCGAGCCGGCGACCGCGCTGTGGCCGTTGAGCGCCCGCGATACGGTCATGACCGAAACACCAATGGCGGCGGCAATATCCTTCACGGTGGCGGGCCGGTTCGTGGAAGCCATACAACGCGCCTATGGTAGCATCTTAGTCCACATGCGCATTCCGAATTTTCGTTACGTGGTGGCGGTGATGCTGCTGCTGGCGACGATGATCAACTACGCCGACCGGCTGGCGCTGGCCGTGGTGTCGCGTGACGTGCGGGCCGAGTTCGCCATGACTGAGCGCGACTACGGCTTCGTGCTGTTCTGGTTCATGCTGGCCTATGCCATCATGTACGCTGCATCGGGGCCGATTTGCGACAGGTTGGGCACGCGGCGCGGGTTCGCCTTGTTCATCGCGGCATGGTCACTGGCGGCGATCGGGCATGCGACTGCGATGGGGAAGTGGTCGCTTTCGGCGTGGCGCTTCCTGTTGGGGCTTGGCGAGCCCGGCAACTTTCCTGCCGCGGCGAAGGCTGTGGCGGAGTGGTTTCCCGTCGAGCAGCGGGCGCTGGGGATCGGAATCTTCAACGCTGGTTCCTCTCTCGGATCGGCACTGGCGCCGCCCCTGGTCGGCTTTCTAACGCTGCAGTATGGATGGCGGGTCGCGTTTGCTGCCGTCGGGTCGCTCGGTTTTGTATGGCTGGTTTTCTGGCTGCTCCTCTATCAGCCTCCCCACTTGAGTAAGTGGATCACGCCCTCGGAGTGGGAGTTTTTGAAGGGCCGGGTGCGGCCGCCGGAAGAAGCTGCTCCCGTGATACAGCCGAAAGGCGAATGGTTGCGGGTGTTGCGCATGCGGGAATGCTACGCGCTCGTTGTGGCAAGGTTCTTTACCGATCCGGTCGTGTATTTTGTCATCTTCTGGCTGCCCGAGTATCTTCGTAAGGAGCGAGGCTTCGACCTCGCCATGGTCAGTAAGTACGCCTGGGTGCCCTATATCTTTGGAGACATTGGCTACATCTTCGGAGGGTGGGTTTCGGGGTATCTGATCCGGCGCGGCTGGCCAGTGATCCGGGCCCGCTCCGCGGTGCTGCTGGCTGGGGCGGTCGTGATGCCCGTGGCGATTCTCGCGCCCAGGCTGCCGGAGGCCTGGATGGCGATCGCCGTGATCTGCCTCGTCGCGATGGGCCACGCCCTGTGGATCTCGAATCTGCTGACCCTGCCGACGGACATGTTCCCAGCGTCGAGGGTCGGCACCGCCACCGGTTTATCGGGCATGGGCGGCGCGATCGGAGGCATGCTTGCGAATCTCGGCACGGGCTACATTGTGGAGCGTTATTCGTACTCGCCAATTTTCTTCACCGCAGGCCTGATGCACCCGCTGGCGTTCGCCATCGTCGCCACGCTGCTCCTGCGGCACTGGATGCGCCGGGAAGCGCTTACGTAGCGCCATTGCCGGCGGACGCGGCGCAACAATCCGCATCCAATTGCGCATCGCCGCATCCGATATGATGAGGAATCATGGAAGGCCCGGAACATCAGGACCGCAAAGCCGCTCTCGCCGTCTCCGCTTTGGGAGGACTGTTCGCGGGTCTTTGCTGTCTTGCCCCGATCGTTCTCGTCAGTTTCGGCCTCACTTCCGTCACTATCGCCAATAACTGGGGCAACCTACTCTACGGCGAGTATAAGTGGTGGTTCCGGATCGCGGCTCTCGCCCTGATGGGCCTCACCCTGGTTCTCTACCTCCGTTCTCGCGGCGTCTGTACCCTCGACCAGGCCCGGCGCCAGCGCAACCGCATTCTCAACCTGGTAGTGCTCGCAGTGCTCGGATTCGCGGCCGTCTATGTGTTTTGGGTGTACATTGTCCTGCATGCCTGGGGCATCGCGGCCGGGTTGCCATGGGCGCAGTGGGACGAGAGTTGGGCGATTCCTGTCTCGATCGCTCTTGCGGCAGCAGTCCTCGCCGCGGCTTATGTTCTGCCTCGTTTGACCAAAGCCGGAGCTTCCATACCGGGGGCGCCTTCCCGTAGAGTTGCTCAGCCGGGTGCGGTACCCGCCAGCGCTCCGCCGCGTGTCACTCGCTGATCTCGCGCACCGCTACGACTGCATCGGTATTCAGTGCACCGTAGATGTGCGGGAACCGGTCGATCTCGCCCTCCCAACGGATTTCCGGACCTACCGCCGCCTCGTCGATCTCCAGCACCACGAGATCCGTTCTGCCCTGAAAGTACGATCGCAAAACGTGATCCAACTGCCGTGGCAGACAGCAATGAATGAAGCCTTCGGTGGCGAGGGTGTCGCCGCGATAGGCGCCATCGTGTTGCGCCGCCAGCCATGCCGCGCGCGAAGTCACATGCAGAATCATTTCCACCCGCCAAAGCGCAGCGTTGAGAACAGCCCGACCTGCAACGTATGATTGCTTTCGAAAATTCTGCCATTGCGCTGCTGGAGAATCTGGTTCATATAGCCGATTTCCAGACGGCTCGATCGTGGCAGAGCGTACGCCACCGCCGCGTAGGCGCGGTTCTGATCGAAGACATTCGCCGCGACGTTGTGACCGAAATTGAACATCATCTCATCGTACAGCGCCAGCGAATACTTGCCCCGCAACGGCACCATCACACGAAACATGTAGCGGAATCGATTCTCGTAACGATACCGGTCCAGCCGCCGCGAGCCATCAGGAAGGGGAGTTTGTTCTCCCAGAAAGCGCTGCTCCAGCCGATAGCGGTGGGACAACTGCACCTTACCCGCCGAATGCTTCAACAGAGCCTGCTGAAAGATGCGATGCTCCGGAAATGGAACGCGCACTGGGTACTCCCCGTAGCGGTGTGTCGACACCCACGCATATCCACCAGTGAGCATCAGGCTCTTGCTGACCTCGTAGTTCAATGCCGGCCTCAACAGCAATTGTTGCGGGCGCGGAAGCACGTCGTCCCGCCGCCATTGCCCCTCGAGGTGCAAACCCCACCGGCTGTTCTTCAATGGATGGTCGCCGAAATACATGTACCATCCATGAAACTGATTCGACCAGACGCGGTCCGTAGACGGCCCTGGAGCCGCGGTCTGCGATTGCGCCGGCCCAGCCAGAGACATGGCTGCCAGCACCACCCTCAATACTTGCACAAGCTGTTGTCCGCCTTCCGGAAATACGACTTGTAGTTCTTCGCTTTCTTGTCGGAACAGCCCGCGAGGTTCAGTAACTCCACTTTGCGAAATTCAATCGGATGGCTCTCGCTCTGCAAAGCGATGTAGCCTTCTTTCAGCAGCATCCCATCCTGCTTCACCGCGGAGTCATGGTTGTTCACGTTGCCACCACCGATCTGTGGCTTCTCGTAAGCAAGCACGGTTTGCCCTTCCAGAATGTGGCGGATGCTCTCATCGCCCAGCACCTCCACCTCTGCGCGAACCCACTGCTCGCCATGATAGGTTTGCGAGGTCGAACTGACGCAGTGCGGGGTGAAGAGCTTACCATCGCGCACCACGTTCGTTCCGGGCGTGCAAAGGTTCGAAGTCGTTCGCTTGTCCTTCCCATTGCCGCCAAGGAACTGCACCTCAATCGAGATGGGGAAATCCTGATCCTTCTTCATGGTCTGCGGAGGCTGGCAATGCAGCATCACGCCACTGTTACGAAGCGCCCAACCCGGCCCTTCCTTGGCCTGCTCTCCAACGAAACGATACTCAATCACCAGGCGGTAATAGGAGAACTTGTCCTTGTAGAACAGGTGCCCGAACCGGCTGGCGAACTTGTCGTACTTGTCATACGACACCTTCAGCACACCCTTCTCCACGCGAAATGTGTCGCTGAAATTCACTCCCGTTTCCGATCCCGTGATCTTCGGAGTCCAGCCCTTCAGGTTCTTTCCATTGAAGAGCTTGATCCATTCCTCCTTGTCCGGATTGGAGGCGCCGCTCAACAGAGTCGCGGCCAGCGGCAGGAGCGCAAGGACTCGGAAACGTTTTCGGGGAATCATGTCATTCTCATTATTCACAATGTCACGCCGGTTGGCGACCAGCCTGCCTGGGACGTGTGCCCGCGCCGCCGATCCAGCGTCATAGAATAGTGGCCGATGACCTCCCGCCGATCCTTTGCTGCCCAATCCATGCAAGCCGCGCTGCTTGCGTCCACCGCGCTTCCCGCTCAGACTTCCGCGGCCATCACACGCTTTGTCCGCTTCGCGTATCGCGGTCAAACTGCGCATGCCCTGCAGGAGGGCGACGAGTTGCGCGTGATCCAAGGCGACTTGTTCGGCGCCTACAAAGTCACGCCGGCCCGGCGCAAACTCAGCGACGTGAAACTACTCTATCCAGTGCAACCGCCGAAGGCGCTTGCCGTTGGCCTCAACTATCGAAGCCATCTCGGCCAGCGCACGCCGCCCTCTCAGCCAGAGATCTTCTACAAGCCAGTCACGTGCCTCCAGAATCCCAGCGATCCCATCCGCATTCCCACGGGCGCAAAGAACGTGCACTACGAAGGCGAACTTGTCGTCGTGATCGGCAAGCCCCTGTCGAAGGCCAACCGCCAACAGGCGATTGACGGAATCTTCGGCGTCACCTGTGGCAACGATGTGAGCGAGCGCGACTGGCAGAATGGCGCCAACAAGGATCTGCAATGGTGGCGGGCCAAGGGCGCCGATACCTTCGGTCCCATGGGCCCCGCCATTGTCCGTGGACTCGACTACTCGAAACTTCAACTGGAGACCCGCCTCAACGGCAAGTCCGTCCAGAAGCAATCCACCGGGGATCTTCTGTTTGACTGCCCGTCGATCGTCAGCTACGTCAGCCAGTACGTCGCACTCACGCCCGGCGACGTGATCTTCACCGGCACACCCGGCTCCACACAGAAGATGAGCCCAGGCGATGTTGTGGAGGTGGAGATTGAAGGAATCGGAATTCTGAAGAACCCCGTGGTCGCGTAGAGGTCAATTCAGGCTTCCGTCGCGTCATCGATCGCTGCGTACAACTCCGCCAACGGCAGTGTGAACTCGGCATCTGCGATGCGGAGCAGTCCGTCGCGAACTTCCGTGATCGATGATGCCGTGTGTGCCCACGCGCGCCGTGCGATGGGATCGATCACCCACACCTGTTGTGTGCCGATTCTCAAGTAGTCATCAATGCGAGCCTGTACGCGGCTCAGCCGGTCTTCGGGAGAAAGTACTTCGATCGCCACCAGCGGAGCGGAGGTAAGAATCCCCGATTTCGGGCGCTTGCCTCTTGTAATGACGACATCCGGAACTCGAAATCTCGTCGAGCCGATCGCCACCCGCAACTCGGCGAATGCGTTCAAACCGCTTCGCCGGTAGTTCGTACGCACCCAGTAAACGATCTCGGACTGGAGATCGCTATGGTCCAGTTCACCCACGTTTCGCTCCTCCAGCACGCCATCCACGTAGTCCACGTCGGGGTCGTAGCTGGTCCGGAGATACTCGCCCACCGGCACCAGGATCGCTTGCTCCATAACTTCAGCCTACACAATCCCCGGCATCTTGCGAGTCGCCGTGGGAAACGTGCCGATCGGCGCGCGCAGCACTTCTTCGGCCAGCACGAGATACAAATCTCCGAGTGTTCCCGTAGTGCGTGTATGCAGACCGGTCTTCATTCCACCCGCATGTCCCGCCACGATCACCGCGAGATTATTGTTCTTGTGTGCGTTGGCTTCCGCATGCTCGTGCACGAATAACAGCGCGGTGTTGTCGAGCATGTTGTCCGCGCCTTCCGGTGTCGACTTCAACTTGCCCACCAGGTACGCGAATTCCTCCACGTGCCACCGGCAGATATCGCGCAGAATGCGCATGCCGCGCGGTGTCTCCACGCCGTTGTGTGTGTATTCATGATGGCGCTGCGACGTGTGACCAAGCCACGGGAATCGCGACAGGCCCTGACACTTGGTCAGCATGTACGAAGCGACGCGCGTCTGTCCGCTGGCGAACGCATGCACCAGCAGATCGCTTTGCAGTTTTGCGATGCGCGGCCAGTCACGCAGATCGCCGCCTTCTTCCGGGCGTTCCACGGCCGTACGATACTCCGGCGGCAGACTCGCAATCGACTTTTCGAGATCGCGCACCGAGCCAAGATACTCCTCCAGCCTCAGCCGGTCAGCCGAGCCAAGCTGCTTCTGCACCTGGCGTGCGTCCTCCTGAACGGCATCGAGAATGCTCTTCTGCCGGTCCACCCATTGCGATTCGCGGACGCCGAACAGCCGGTCAAACAAGCGATGCGGCAGCATCTCCGGAGGCAGTGGACGGTCCCGATCGGCCCAACTCATGTTGCGTTGAATCGCCTCGCCAAAACACTCTTGCGAGACTCCGACTTGGAGCGAACGGAATCGCCACTTGTCACCAGCGTTGCGCGCCACCGCCTGATCGAACGAAGCACCTCCCGCCCCTCGGCCTGTGTACGGCATGCCCGAAAGCAGTGCGCTCATCGAAGGATAGTGGCTGTTGCCAGGACCGGGAAGACGCGCGGCGGGACTGTCCATTCCCGTGACAATGTGGATGTCGTTGCGAAACGGCGCCAGCGGCGCAAGGCACGATGTGAACTCAAAGTCTGCGCCCGTGCCCTGCGGAATCCAGTATTTCTCGGGGATGCCGTTGCCGTTGAACCAGAACACGAAGCGCGGTTCGATGGGCGGTTGCCCGGCGGCATAGGCCGTGCCGTTTGAGTTGAACATAGCGGCCAGCGGCGGCAATCCAATGCGCACCATGGATCCGCCCACACCAATGCCGCGCAACAAGGCACGGCGGGACAATTGCCGGTTCAACCGCACGAACATGCTAAAGCCCTCCACGGAAAGTCTCGGATGAAGCTATCGCCATTATAAGTTCTGAAAAACGAAACTGCGAGTCGCGGAAGCGTTGAAACGCCCGCTCGATGACGGCCTGATCCTCCGGTTGCTCCATGCGTCCCACCGCATAACGGAACAACTGCTTCACTACGCACTTCTGGCACGCGGGTTCATTTGCGAGGATCGCACCGAGTTCGCGCGGCGATGCGAACTGCGCGTCACCTAACCCGCGCAGCATGCCCTGTGCGTGAATGGGCAGTTGGTACTCGCTCGGCTTGGTCTTGCGCCGTGTCCGCACCTCGTCCACCGTCGGGTGGATCACCACTCGTTCCGCTTCCCGGTACCGCCCGATTGCGTCGAAGCGTTCCAGTCCGAAGCCAATGGGATCCACCAGCGTGTGGCAGCCGGCGCACACCGGATTGGAAAGATGAATCTGCAAACGTTCGCGTTGGGTGATTGGCTTCTCGTCGGTCACGGGCGGCAACGTGGTGCTCACTCCAGCGGGCGGTGGAGGAACGATCTGGCAAAGAAAATGCTCGCGGATGAAAAGCCCGCGCTCGGTGGGCGAAGTGTCCGCCGGTTTCGACGTCAACGTTAGAAATGATGCGTGACCGAAAACACCAGCGCGCGGATGCGACGCCGGCAATGCGGCTTTGGCCCATGGTTCCGAAGGCGCGGTGACCCCGTAGAGCCGCGCCAGACTCGTGGTGAGGAAGGAATATCCGGCCGTGAAGAACTCGAGAAAACTTGTGTCGCTCCAAGCCGCATGACGGAAGAGCCGCGTGCTCTCTTCGATCATGTTCTCGACGAGTTCCGGCGAATACTCGGGATAGAGATTGCGGTCACGCAACGCGCCACGCAGACGGTCAAAGCGCAGCCACTCTGAGAGGAAGCCATCAAGAGCAACCCGCGCCCGCGGACTCGCGAGCATGCGCCGCACATGCGTTTCGATGCTGGCCGGCGTCTTCAACTCTCCCGACTTCGCGGCGGCGAGCAAGGCATCATCGGGCATTGTGTCCCACAGAAAATACGACAGTCGGCTCGCGATGCCATAGGCGCCCGGCTCAAGGTGAAAAAGGAAGTTCGGAGACTGCAGCATCGTTTCCGTGACAAGTTGCGCACCTCGGAGGAACTCCGATTCGCGCATGAACAACTTCCGGTAGCGTGATTCTTCTTCCGGTGTCAGCGGACGCCGGAATGCCCGCAGTCCGGTGCGGCGCAGGAATTGATCGCGGCAGGAATCCGATGGTGCGCAGCCAATCAGTCCCCGCCGGTCTCCCTTGTCAAAAGCGCTCCGCGCCAGTCTTTCGGCAGCGCGTGCGTAGGCTTCGGCAAGCAGCGGAGAGACAGATTGGCCCTCCGCCTGGTTCGTGAAACCGTTGACGAAGTCCTCCTTCGGAAAGGCATCGGCGGGGCGTGTTTCATCACCAAGCAGATCGCGCACGGTGAGGTTGTATTGGGCATGTGTGAGCCGGCGCAGCACCGGTCTTGAAGCCCCGGTGCCTTCTCGCACCGGAACTGCCGCCGGTTCCGGTAGCGTGGCCAGATGAAACACCCACGTTCGGAGTGCCTGTTCTTCCGGCGAACCCGCGCGGATTCGCTCGCCACCTCCATGAGCCACGCGATTGGTGGGCTTGCGCAGAAGCGGTGACTCTTCAGGCCGCGCGGCATCCATCAGACGGCGCAGGGACAGCCCAAATGCCTGTATTCCCTCGTCCCTCACGTTGACTGGAAACTGCAACCGCGTGGTAGAGGCGACGCCGTTATCGTTGTGGCATTGACTGCACTGCGCCTTCTCGAATACAGGCCACACGGACGCGCGGAAATCGGGCTGTGCGCCCAGTGGCAAGGTGAAGAAAATGGCCCAGAATAGCCGCATCGATCTGCGAGTCATCCTATCATGCGCACGATCCTGTCGCGCGCTACATTCTGCGGGGTCCAACGTTAGGTGCACGGTAGCGCAGACCCCCAGGTCTGCCGCGTCCC
>JAEUQE010000207.1 GCA_016789785.1 Bryobacterales bacterium | reverse complement strand
TCCGAACCGCGGGCCCAAACCTGATCGTTGTCCAGTGGTTCAAGGCATTGGCCGATCCTTGAAGAATACTGCGTCAGGCGCCGCGCGCAGGAGTCTGTAAAGACAGATACAAGATCAGAGTTCATAAAAGGAGTATGGCACCTCGATTGTATGCCTTGGCCGTTGGCCCCCGTGTTACCTTGAAAGTTATGTTTCGATTTGTCCGGGCAGCCTTGCTGGCAGGGTTGATATCGTTACCGCTCATGGCGGCTGGATCACTGTCAAACCGCCGTGCCCCCGGCTTTTCGTTGCCTGACAGCAGCGGTAAACAGCACGACCCGCAGGACTACCGCGGCAAGATTGTGCTGCTCGACTTCATGCAGACGGGCTGCCCGGGATGCAAGACTCTGACGGGTACCCTCGAGCAACTGAAGGCGAAACTGGGCCCGAAGATCCAGATCCTCAGCGTGGTGGTGCCTCCCGATACCATGGACAGTGTGCAGCGCTACATCAAGGAGCAGGGTGTCTCTTCTCCCATACTCTTTGACTGCGGCCAGATGACCGCGTCCTACCTGCGCATCACTCCGCAGAACCCGAAAGTTCACTTCCCCCATTTGTTCCTCATTGATACCGAAGGTTTCATCCGCAACGATTATGGTCATGGCGACGTGCAGGGCGGAGTTGTCAACGCGAAAACGTTAGCCGCCGAGATCGAGCAGATGTTGGCCGGAGGGGCTCAAAAAAAGAGATAGAATTGAGACCGGCAAAGCCATGTCGAATCAGACACTCACGATCACCGATAACCGCACTGGGAAAACCTACACGGTCCCGATCGAGCACGACTCGATCAAAGCCACCGATCTGCGCCAGATCAAGCTGAAGGATGACGACCAGGGGCTCTGCACCTACGATCCCGGCTTCATGAATACCGCGGCCTGTAAGAGCCGCATTACCTACATCGACGGCGACAAGGGCATTCTTGAGTATCGTGGATACCCGATCGAACAACTCGCGGGAACCTGCACCTTCCTGGAGGTCGCCTACCTGCTCTACCATGGCGAATTGCCGAACAAGTCCCAACTGGAGGAGTGGAACGCCCAGATTACCCGGCACACCATCCTTCATGAAAACGTGAAGCAGTTCATTGCCGGCTTCCGCTACGACGCGCACCCCATGGGGATGTTCGTTGGCACCGTCGCCGCCTTATCCACGTTCTATCCGGAAGCGAAAAGCATTCAGGATCCCGCCGTGCGCCGGAAGCAGTATTACCGGCTGGTGGCGAAGGTCCCCACGATCGCGGCGTTCATCTACCGCCACAATATCGGGATGCCTTACGCCTATCCCGACAACGACCTTTCGTTCACGGGCAACTTCCTGAACATGATGTTCAAGAAGACAGAGACGAAGTACAAGCCGAATCCCGCACTGGAGCGTGCGCTGGAGATTCTGTTCATTCTGCACGCCGACCACGAACAGAACTGTTCCACTACGGCGATGCGCAGTGTCGGCAGTGCCAACACCGACCCGTACAGCGCGCTTGCTGCGGCCGCGGCAGCCCTTTATGGACCGCTTCATGGCGGCGCCAACGAAGCCGTGCTGCGAATGCTGCGTGAGATCGGCAGCAAGGAAGGCATCCCCGAATACATCAAACGATGCAAGGCGGGCGAAGTGCGCCTGATGGGCTTCGGTCACCGCGTCTACAAGAACTACGATCCTCGCGCGAAGATCATCAAGCAAGCCGCCGATGCCGTCTTTGAGGCTGTCGGCAAGAATCCGCTCATTGACATCGCGGTGGAACTGGAGCGCATCGCGCTTGAAGACGAGTACTTCGTGAAGCGCCGCCTCTATCCGAACGTCGACTTCTATTCCGGAATCATCTATGAAGCCATGGGACTGCCGAGCGAACTGTTCACGGTGATGTTCGCCATCCCGCGCACTGCCGGCTGGCTCACCCATTGGGAAGAGCTTCTGCAGGATCCGGATCTGAAGATCGCTCGCCCGAAGCAACTCTATCTCGGCTCGGCCCGGCGCGACTTCGTGCCGATGGACCAGCGCCCGTAAGCAGCATGAATCATTCGCTGGACTCCACCAAGAAGCACCTCCCGGGCAAGCCTGACAGCAGGTTTCAGCGGCGCGCAACCGAATTGGCGGAGTCCAGCGGAATTCGCGAATGCCAGCGATGGTTCCATCGCAACAAGCTCTGGATCAATGAGCAGCATCTCCAGGTTTGCCGCATTCCCTCGCCCACGTTTCTCGAACACGAACGTGCCGAGTGGATGGCGGAACAATTCGACTCGCTCGGATGGGAAGCCAAGCCCGACCGCGCGGGAAACATCGTCGCCTATCCCAACAACAAGCGCGAAGGACCCTTTGTCGCGCTGACCGCGCATCTCGACACCGTGCTTGCACCGCGCAGCGCCGAAGATATCCGCGTCGCGCCGGATGGCCGCTTCCATGGCCCCGGGGTATCGGACAATGGCGCGGGACTCGCCGCTTTGCTCGCCTTCGCCGCCGCCTGGAAAGCGGTGATGCCCGTGAGTGAGTGGAATGGCACTTCGCTTGTGCTCATCGCCAATGTCGGAGAGGAGGGCGAAGGCAATCTTAACGGCATGCGCTACCTCTGCAAGTCGTCAACGCTCGGCAACCGGATTCGAACGTATCTCGTGCTGGACGGGCCAAGCACCGATCACATCACTTGCAGAGCGCTCGCCAGCCGCCGTTTCGAACTCGTGGTCAACGGCCCGGGCGGACATAGCTGGTCCGATCATGGCAATGGCAACGCCGTCCACGCGCTGAGCCGCGCCATCCACTTCTTCACCGAAGGCCAGCATGACGAGCGCACCTCGGGCACCCGGACTTCGTTCAACTTCGGATTGGTGGAAGGCGGCCTTAGCATCAACTCCATCCCGGCATCCGCGCGCGCCAAACTCGACGTGCGGTCCGAAGATCCGCGCAAGCTCGAAGAACTCGCGCGATGCTTCGGCCTTGCGGTGGAACGTGCGGTGGAAGTGGAAAACGCCCGTGCCACCGGGGGCAAGGTCCAGGCGCGGCTCCGTGAAATCGGCTTCCGCCCGGGAGGGGCGCTGCCTGAGAACTCGGATCTGCTGCCGTCTATTCGCGCCGTCGATTCCTACCTCGGCATTCGTGCCCATCTCGACTGTGCCTCCACCGATGCGAACATCCCGCTTTCCATGGGCATGGAAGCGGTCTCCATCGGCGCAGGCGGGCAGGGCGGGGGAGCGCACACGCAGGATGAATGGTTCGATCCCGATGGGCGGGAGTTGGGACTGCATCGGATTCTGCTCACGGTCTGCATGCTGATGACGGCATGAGCAGCCTCCCGCTTCGCGCGCGAGCCGAACTGGCGCTGGTGGCGGTCACGTTCATCTGGGGCTGGTCGTTCGTCATCGTGAAGAACGTCCTCGGACTGTTGCCGCCGTTCGTGTTTCTGTCTCTGCGGTTCGGCCTTGCGGCCATCGTGCTCGTCATCCTCTTTCGTGGCCGCTTCGCCAATCAGGCGCACCTTTGGAGGCCGACATTGCGCGCGGGGGGCTTCGCCGGACTATGCCTGTTCGCCGGTTACGTCTTCCAGACCACCGGGCTGCGGTACACCTCACCCTCGAAATCGGCATTCATTACAGGCCTCACCATGGCGGTGGTACCTTTCCTGGTCTCGATCGTCTACAGGAAAGCCCCCCATTCGTCCGAAGTAATGGGCGTGGCGGTTGCGACGTTGGGCCTGGGCTTACTTACGCTTCCGCCCGATCGCCTACGGATCAGCTTTGGGGATTTGTTGACACTGTGTTGTACGTTCGGATTCGCCTGCCACATCCTGGTTCTGGGACACTGGGCCTCACGCGCGGCGTGGGAACTCCTGAGTCTCACGCAGATCGCCGTGACCGGAGTCCTCTCGCTGATCGCGGCGTCGTTCACCGAAGCCGTGCGCATCCCCTGGAACCGCGAAGTGATCGGCGCCGTCTTGTTTACTGGAGTCCTGGCAACAGCGATTCCTTTTTCGGTTCAATCCTGGGCACAACGCCACACTACCCCTATGCGAGCGGCCTTGATCTTCGCGCTGGAGCCGGTTTGGGCTTCTCTGGCTTCCTACGTCCTCACGGGCGAGTTGCTCACGGGCCGCGCGCTGGCGGGCGCGGTGCTGATCCTGGCGGGTGTTCTGCTGGTGGAATTGAAACCGTGGGGGCGTGTTCAGCATCCACTCGCTTAGATCCCGGCCCAATCCAAATATAATGAAGAATGATGGTGGCCTTCGGGGAGGTTATTGAGTCCCATGAATTTCCTGGAAAAAGCACGACAACAGAAGTTCCTCAGCGCTAGCTTGCTGCTGTTTACCCTTTCGATCGGAATCCTGATCGGAACACTGATCAACACCGGAGTGCGGGCGGAGAAAGGTCAATCCGCCGCGCCGGACGCGACCCCGCTCACGATTCCCAGCCCCAAGAAGCTGCAAAACGACTTCGCGGCGCTTGCGAAGAAAGTCGAGCCGTCGGTGGTCTACATCACCACGGACTACGCTCCCAAGCAGGTGCAAACCCGCAACCGCCGTCCCCAACTGGAAGAGGATGACGACGAAATGGATCTGTTCCGCCGCTTCGGAATCCCGAGCCCGAATGAACGGACGCCCCGGTTCCGCCGCGAGGCATCCGGCTCCGGCGTCATCGTCGACAAGAACGGCTACATCATCACGAACCATCACGTGGTGGAGGGCGCTGATCATATCCGCGTCAAAATGCTCAACGACACCAAGGAGTACAAGGCGAAGCTGATCGGCTCCGACGTCGAGACGGACCTCGCCATCATCCGCATTGATGCCGGCCGCCCGGTTCCCTCAGTGCCGATCGGCAACTCTGATGCGGTGCAGGTGGGCGATTGGGCTGTCGCCATCGGCTCTCCCTTCGGATTCGAAGCCACCGTCACCGCCGGGATCATCTCGGCACTCGGACGCAAAGATGTCGGCGGCGCGCAACAGTTCCAGCGCTTCATCCAGACCGATGCAGCCATCAATCCCGGCAATAGCGGCGGCCCTCTGCTCAACATCAACGGCGAGTTGATCGGCATCAATACGGCCATCGCCACCCAATCCGGCGGTTACCAGGGCATTGGCTTCGCGCTTCCGGTCAACCAGATGGTAAAGGTCTACAACTCCATCATCCGCGACGGCAAGGTCACCCGCGGCTCCATCGGTGTGGGCTGGCAGCGCAACGAAAAACAGACCGAGATTCTTAAGGCGATGGGCCAGTCCAATGGCGTTCTGGTGGACAACATCGCCAAGAACGGCCCTGCCGAGAAGGCTGGCATCAAGCCCGACGACATCATCGTTGCGATCAATGGCCGTAGCATCAAGGATGGCGACGAGCTTGTCGATCGCGTGTCCGAAATGCCGGTCGGCACCGAGACCACGATCACGGTCGACCGCGCAGGCAAGAAGATGGACTTCAAGCTGAAGATCGGCGACCGCGAGGAAGTGTTCCAGGACGATCCCCGCTTCAGCCGCAACCGCCGGCCCGACGCGGAGAAGAGCAGCCCGAACGAAACCCAGCAAGCCAAGTTTGGAATCTCCATTCGCGGTCTTGCGGAAGCGGAACGCGAGGCTCTGCCTACCGAGTCAAAGGCCGGAGTGCTGGTCACTCGCGTCGAGCCGGACTCCTTTGCCGAAGAGATCGGTATGAACGAGCGCGACATCATCGTCTCGATCAACCGTCAGCCGGTCGCGACGGTCGAGGATATCCGCCGGATCCAGGGCACACTGAAACCTGGCGACGCGGTTGCCATCCGCGTGTTCCGTTCGGTCGGCATTGGCCGCACGCGGGCCCAGTATCAGGGGCTGTTCCTCGCTGGCACACTGCCGAACGAATAACCCGTAACGTTGCATCTACCCAGGGGCCGCCGCACCGCCGGCGGCCTCTTTCTTTTCATTCCTTCGAGGATTCAGGCCTTGGATCTGGCATACTCGGAGACAGCGGGGGCTCCTGCCCTCGCACAGGAGGAAGCACAATGAGCAGGAAACTCGCCGCACTGGGGGCGGTGCTATTCGCGCCGGCCACGCTGCTGGCAGACTTCTCGTACACCGAAACCACGCGCCTCACCGGCGGCATGATCGCCCAGTTGAGCCGCTCGCTCGGCGGACTCTCGAAGAGCATGCGCAGGATCACGGAGCCGCAGACCAGCAGTGTCTATGTGAAGGGAGATCGCATGGCCCACATCGGCGCTGTGGACGGTCAGGTCTGGGATCTGTCCAAGGAAACCATCACCTTCATCGATTTCGAGAAGAAGACCTACTCCACCATCACACTCGCGGAAATGAAAGCCGCCATGGAGAAGGCCATGCAGCGGATGCAGAACAGCCGGGAACGCGAGAAATCCAACGCCGAAGTGAACATCAAGATGGACGTGAAGCAGACCGGCAAGACCAAGCCCATTTCCGGCATGGACGCCCGTGAGGTCCTCATGACACTGATCATGGAAGCGAAGGACAAGAAATCCGGGCAGACCGGCGCCACCGAAATGATGAGTTCCATCTGGGTGGTGGACAACGTGCCGGGTCACGACGAGTTGACGAAGTTCTACACCAAGATGGCCGAGAAGATGGCGAGTACCTGGGGCGTGAGTCCCTTGGGACGTCAGGCGGCCATGCTCGGCGGCACGGATCCGAAGATGCTCGAGTGGGCGCAGCAGATGGCGAAGGAAGCCGAAAAGCTCAAGGGCGTACACGTCATGCAGATCATGAAGTACGGCTCGGGTCTCGATCCGGCCAAGGCATCGGAAGTTACAGACCCCTCCACCATGCCCGAAGGCCCGACGAAGGGCGAGGTCGCGGGCAAGGCAGCCGAGGAGTCGGCGGCCAGCGCCATCGGCCGCGCACTGCCAGGTGGCTTGGGGCGGATCGGCGGCTTCGGGCGCCGCAACAAGGAGAAGGAGAAAGAGAAGGAACAGGCGCCGCCCCCACAAAGTCAGCCCCAGGGGCCGGCCGTCCTTATGGAAATGGTGTCGGAATCGAGTAACTTCTCCACTGCGTCCGTAGATGCGAGTAAGTTTGAGGTACCTGCCGGTTTTAAGCTGGTCGAGAATCCGATGGCGAAGATGGCGAGAGAGTAAGTTACGAGTTCGCTGCGTCTTCCAGGCGGAACCATTCCAGGATCAGGTGATTCAGGTCTTCGAAAGAGAGTTCGTCGGGCGAACATCCTCTTTCGAAGGCCAGTTTCGGCAGGTCGTGAAGGAATCTCCGCCACGCGGTGGCAAACTTGGCCGGGCCGGCGAGTTGTTCTCCTGCAACGTTTTGGAGCCACGCACGGACGATCCCGATTGTTTTCTGCGGGTCGTCCTCGTGGACTTCAGGGTCCTGCCCGCTCAGGTCGGAGAGAAACACCTGGTGCCGGTGCCGGGTTCGATCCATCACCAGGACTCGCTTACCTGCGTGATCCGGGCCGCCGAATCTGCGGCAACCGAGGTACAGACCCAACTCGAACGGCATGTTGAAGCGGGGCAAGCCCGATTGTGGGCTCAGTTCCGTTCGTGAGATGTCGTGGATACCCAGATGGCACTGGATGATCAGATCGCAGATCTTGTCGAGACGGGAGTCACCAGAATCGATTCGCTCGAGAGCGCATCGAGGAACGAAGCCGCACGCATGAATCGTGAAGCAGATCGCTTGAAAGAGGTGTGAGTATTCGGGGTCGAACGGACAGTTGATGAAGACCGAGTTGTTAGCGGGCAGCATCCGCCTGGGAAGCCTTTTCCGCCGCGCGCCGCTCCGAAACGACCTTCTTGACGATTCGGCGGATTTCCGAAACAGGAACGCTCGGCTCGTATGGTAGATGTTTCACCAAGCGAAACGGAACGTCTGGTTCAATCCTGGCTGGTTTTGCGGCACTTGCGGGCATACAGCGTCTCCACATTCTGTATATCACATCGGCTCATCGGACACAATCTTTATGGCCCAGCTTCCGTTCTGTCTGTCTTTGATAGTGATTGAATCGATTGATGCGGCCCTCGCCGGCGACACTGCAAACCCAAATCGGCGACAATGGAGGTTCCCCTCTTTTGCATGCAACCAATCCGGAACGAGAAAATTCGCAACATCGCTATCATTGCGCACGTCGACCACGGCAAGACTACGCTGGTGGACGCACTGCTGCACCAAAGCGGTATCTTTCGCAGCAATGAGTCCGTCGCGGAACGCGTGATGGACTCCAACGCACTGGAGCGTGAGCGTGGCATCACCATTCTCGCCAAGATCACCGGCGTCCACTACGGCGGCGTCAAAATCAACATCGTCGACACTCCCGGCCACAGCGACTTCGGCGGCGAAGTGGAACGCGCGCTGCTCATGGTGGATGGTGTTGTCCTCCTCGTCGACGCGAGCGAAGGCCCCCTGCCGCAAACCCGTTACGTCCTCATGAAGGCCCTCGAAGCGCGCCTTCCACAGATCGTCGTCATCAACAAGATCGACCGCCCCGACGCGCGTATCCAGGAAGTGCTCAACGAAATCTACGATCTGTTCATCGACCTTGATGCCACCGAAGAGCAGTTGAACTTTCCCATCATCTACACCAATGCCAAGCAGGGCGTCGCCAAGGCTACGCTTGAGGAAGAATCCGCCGACCTCCGCCCGCTGTTTGACGCGATCATCAAGAACATCCCGGGCCCAACGGGCGACGCCGATGCAATCCTGCAAATGCAGGTAGCCAACCTCGACTACAGCGACTATCTCGGCCGCCTCGCCATTGGGCGCGTCTTCAACGGCACCCTTCACCATGGCGATGAGGTGAGCGTCTGCAAGCTGGATGGCTCGATTCAGAAAACGAAGATCACGAAGCTCTATTCCTTCGAGGGGCTGAAGCGCGTGGATGAAACGGAAGCTGGTCCGGGCACCGTGATCGCAATCGCGGGCGTGGAAGGCATCACGATCGGCGAAACCGTCTCCAACCTCGATTCACCCAATCCGATGGCGCCGATTCAAATCGATGAGCCCACCATCGCCATGACGTTCACCATCAACACCTCGCCATTTGCGGGTAAGGAAGGGCAGTTTGTTACTTCGCGCCATCTTCGTGACCGCCTCGATCGCGAGTTGCTCACCAACGTCTCGCTGAAAGTGGAGCAGCAGGGCGGCCCCGACGCGTTTAAAGTGATGGGCCGCGGCGAACTGCAACTCGCCATCCTCATCGAAATGATGCGGCGCGAAGGCTACGAACTGATGGTCGGCAAGCCCGAGATTCTTACCAAAACCATCGACGGCAAACTCAGCGAACCCCTCGAATTGCTCACTGTCGACGTGCCGGAACTCTACATCGGAACGGTGATGGAGAAGATGGGGACACGCAAGGGCAAGATGACGAAGATGATCAATCACGGTTCGGGCCGCGCGCGTCTCGAGTTTGAAGTGCCTTCCCGCGGCCTCATCGGGTTGCGCAGCGAAATGCTCACTGATACCAAGGGCACCGCGATCATGAACTCGCTGTTCAAGGGCTACATTGAGTGGCAGGGCGATATCCCGATGCGCCCCACGGGCTCGCTGATCGCAGACCGTCCGGGCGCCGCAACGGGCTACGCGATCTTCAATCTGCAGGAGCGCGGTGAGATCTTCATCACCCCCAGTACGGATGTCTACGAAGGCATGGTCATCGGTGAGAATTCGCGCGACGCGGATCTCAACGTCAACATCGTGAAGGAGAAGAAGCTCACCAACATGCGCTCTTCCACGGCCGACGAAGCGATCCGGCTGGTGCCACCGCGGCTGTTGAATCTTGAAAACGCGATCGAGTTCATTCGCGAAGATGAGTTTGTCGAGGTGACGCCGAAGTCGATCCGGCTCCGCAAGAAGATCCTCAAGGCGAACATGCGATAGCTCTGCATGAAGGCGGAACACACGGCTCGATGGGTGGCGCTGCTCAGCATGGCGGTGAGCGGTCTGCTCGCCGCCCTCAAGATTACGGTCGGCTGGATTGCAGGCTCCACGTCCGTGTTGGCGGATGGTGTCGAAGCGGCCAGCGATGTGGTGGCGTCCGGTGTCGTCCTGTTCGGATTGACCATGGCTTCGCGCCCTCCTGACGAAGACCATCCATATGGACACGGGCGTCTTGAGACGCTGAGCGGATTTGTTGTTGGCTTGCTGCTCGCGGCAACAGGCGTCGGCATCAGCCTCAGTTCCATGCAGCGCATCTACGAAGTGCACACGCCGCCAGCCGCGTACGCCGCCTGGGCCCTTGTGTTTTCCATCGCCTGCAAGGCCGTTCTTTTCGTGTGGAAGTATCGCTACGCGAAGAGGACTCGCAGTTCGGGACTTCTCGCCGACGCCTACAATGATTCGGTCGATATTCTCTCGGGTCTGGTTGCCCTTGTCGCGCTCAGTCTGACGCTCTTCGATCCGCAGCGGTTTCTCGCAGCCGACCACTTCGGCGGTCTGGGTGTCGGCTTCATCGTCATTTTCCTCGGCCTCCGTGTGGTTCGCGACACCACCATGCAGTTGATGGACACCATGCCCGATGACTCGACCATCGCCGGGATCCGGGCCATCGCCGTTACCGTGCCCGGCGCGCTTGGCGTAGAAAAGTGTTTCGCGCGGAAAACTGGACTGCAGTACCACGTGGATCTTCATCTCGAAGTCGATCCGGAACTCACCGTTCGCCAATCCCACGACATCGCCACGGAAGTCCGCGCCCGGCTCAAGGAGCAACTCGACTGGGTGGCGGATGTTCTGGTGCACGTCGAGCCCTATGGAGAGCTCGGCGCACCGTCGCGGGAGCCAGACTCTGGGAAGAATTCACGATAAGCTCGCCGCCAAGATTTTTTTTCGATCCGTGACCGATTGCCGGCGCTTCGTACGCCAGCGTCTGTTGAGAACGTGTCAGACGCGTTCCGCCAGTTCGATTGAGACCTATCGATTGAGACACGGGGGCGAACATGAATCTGCTGATTGGCAATCTGTTGCTTGCCGCCGGCGCGGCATTGAGCTTGCCGTTCCTGCTTTCGTCGCGGGGGTGGGGGCCTGAGGGGCCTGTGGGCGCGGTATTCGGAACCGCGCCGTTGGCGTTGTTGCAGTCTGGAGCGCTCTATCTGTGTATTCGGGCCGGCGCGTTCGATTGGGCCCCTGGCGGCAGAACTCTGCTCTACGCGCTGCTATTCGGCTACTTTCTTGTGATGACGTGGCTGCCCGTCGCCGCTCCGGGGCGCGGCGGCGCCGCGATGGCTGCGAAGGCCGGGGGCATTGTCATCCTTGTTGCGGCGTTTGCCGCGTTGAATCTGCAGGCAGCGATGCGGGATTCCCTCGCCACGCGGGCGATCATTGGCGCCGTGCTCGGCGTCACGGGGCTTTCGGGGTGGCTGATTGTTGGCGCGGTGTTCGTGGAGATCGTTCAGAACAACATCCGCCAAGTCCAGGCGCAAGCAGAGCGCGAACAGCAGATGGATACGGAGCGCATCGCTTGGGAAAAGGCTGAGTATGCGAATCTTCCGGCAGATGCCAAACTGTGGCAGTTGATGCAGCACTGTCACGCCCGCGACGAGCAGGTTCGCCGCGACATTCGCGCCCGCATTCTCGCGCTTCCCGATCTCGAAGCGGACACCATCGCGTTGTTGGGCACCGGTTGGGCGGAGCATTCGCTGGCATATCTGCGAGATGTCTATCCCTTGCCTCCCCGCAAGCTGGCGCCCGCGTATGCGAAATTCCTCGATCAGCAGTTGGCTTCCTGGCGCGCCAGCCTCACTGGTGATGAGAATGCCGGCAAGTGGGAGCCGAATCTGCATCCGCTGTTCGACGTTGCGGAGAAGATCGCGAAAGACGGTGGCGATCTGCGCCTACAACTCGAAGCCTGGCAGACGATGCTGAAAGAGGTGCGTGGACTGGGTGGTGTGAGCTACCACGTGAACGAGGTTCTGAAGCTCGATCTTGCCCACGCGAAGTAAGTCCGGCCCGCGCTGATATACTCCCTCCATATGGGCTATGCGTTTCGCCTGGGAGTAGTGCTTTGTTCCGGCTCGCTGATGCATGCGCAGACAGCGGCCATTCAAGGCATCGTGAAGGATCAAACCGACGCCGTTCTGATTGGCGTTCGGGTGGAAGTCACCAACATTGAGAACGGCCTCCGCCGCGAGGCTATGACGAATGACACTGGAGCGTATAGCATCCCGTCGATTCCAGCCGGACGCTACAAAATGCGCGCAAGCTTGCAGGGCTTCTCCGTCGCGGAAGTGTCGGACATCAAGCTCGATGTCGCGCAGATCGGCCGTGCCGATTTCACGTTGCGGCCCGGCGCGGTCACCGAGAACGTCAACGTAACCGCAACGGCCGCACTCATCGATTCCGAGACCGCGACCGTCGGCCAGGTGATCGACAACAAACGCATTGTCGAACTGCCGCTCAATGGCCGCAACTATCTGGAACTGGCGAGGCTCACGGCAGGCACGGCGCCCGCGCGTGGCTCACGTCCACAAGGCGAGGGCGTATTCTCGGCGGGCGGCCAGCATGGATACCAGGTGCAGGTGAATATCGATGGTGTCGACAACTCCGCCACGTATTCCGGAGGCCCCATCGGCTTCGAAGCGCAAGCCGTAAAGCCGAGCGTCGACGCAGTGGGCGAGTTCCGTGTGGTCACGAACAACCTCTCCGCCGAGTACGGCACGCGCATGGGTGGGCAGGTGTTTGTGAACATCAAGTCGGGGACCAACGCGGTGCACGGCACGGTGTTCGAGTTCCTCCGCAACTCCGCATTGGATGGCGCGAACTTTTTCGCCAACCGCAATGGATCGCCGAAGCCGCCCTATCGCCAGAATCAGTTCGGCGGCACCATTGGCGGACCCATCAAGAAGGACCGCACATTTTACTTCGGCTCTTTCGAGGGAACGCGTACGCGGCTTGGCCGGAGTTTCCTGTCGACGGTGCCCACGGCGGCGATCCTGAATGGTGACTTCAACAGCGTGCGCCCTGTGTTCGATCCCGCAACCACCGTGGGAACGCCGGCCAGTTTCACGCGGCAGCCCTTTCCTGGGAACATCGTGCCGAAGAACCGTTGGGATCCGCTTGTCCCCAAACTTCTGGCGTTGTATCCCGGCCCCACCGATCCATCGCGCATCGTGAACAACTACTTTTACGCGCCTTCGGAGAAGAACGACGTCGATACTTACGATGTGAAGGGCGATCACAATCTGACGGACAATAGCCGCATCTCCGCGCGTTATAGCCGCCGCAATCGGGATCGCTTTGAGCCGGGACCGTTGCCGTTGCCTGCCGACGGAGGCCTCGCCTCCACCACGGTGATTCGTTCCGACAGTGTCGCGGCGACGCACACCATCACGTTCGGCCCGTCACTGACCAACGAGCTTCGGTTTGGTCTCACGGACTTCGACACGAAGTTCGACATTCCGTACGACAAACCGGCGTTTGAAGAATTCGGCATCAAGGGCATTCCGAAGACGAATCTCGCCTCATCGAACGACCACGGGCTCTCGCGCTTCAGCCCAGCCGGCTACGCGGAACTTGGTTCGCGTTCCTTCTGGCCCAACACGAACAACATGCGGAACTACCAGATCACCGATACAGTGTTCAAGAGCGCGGGCAAGCACAACATCCGCTTTGGCGGCGAGTTCCGGCGGGAGAATGTGTTCCGCAACGCGGCGCGTTTCGCGCGCGGCCAGTTCGCCTTCAACCGCGAGTTCACGGCCAATCCGGCGAATCGCGGCGGCACGGCGGATGGTCTTGCGGAGATGATGCTGGGTCTGGCGGCGGGCGGAACCATTGGCAATGAGAACGGGGAGAATCTGTGGACCAACACGGTTTCGGCATTCCTTCAGGATGACTGGAAGATCACGCCGCGCCTGACACTGAATCTCGGCGTACGCTACGACATCTTCTTCGCACCCACGTTCCCGGACGGAGCTGTGTCGACGTTTGAACTCGATTTCAATAATGTGGGAGCCAATGCGCGGTTGCGCCAGACGCGCTTTGAGAAAGGCGGCTGCTACTGCGACAACGACTTCAATAGCTTCGCGCCGCGCCTTGGCTTCGCCTACAAGCTGACCAACCGCACGGTGATTCGCGCCGGCGCCGGAGTGATTTTCGCGCGCGCGGATTCGGTTCAAACGCAATGGGCTCGTGGCCAGAATCAGGCTCCCGACTTCATCGAAGTGGGCTTTGGGACTTTGGATCGGATCAACGCGCGCCTCACGCTGAGCGGCGGGTTTCCCGCGGTGCAACTGCCCGCGACGGAAGTGCCTGGTCCCAACTCGGTCGGCATTGACGCGCCGCAGCGCTACCTTCCTACACAGTACTCGCAGCAGTGGTTTTTCGATATTCAACGTGAACTGCCTTTCGACACTCTGTTGACCATCGGCTACAACGGCAACGGTTCGCGCAAGATGCTCGGTGGCGTGAACTACAACGTGCCTTTCAACATCGATCCTTCGCCCGTGCCCGTTGCCCAGCGCCGCCTGTGGCCGTTCTACAACTCAGTGAACAGCCAGATTCCTTACGGCAATCTCAGCTACAACGGCCTGATAGTGAAAACCGAGAAGCGGTTCTCGCGAGGGTTGACGTTCCTGCAAGCCTACACATGGTCGAAGAGCATCGACAATCTGGATGAAGTGGGCAACAACGCGGGCACCGGCGCGCTGAAGGCGTGGGACCGGCAACTCAACCGGGCCAATTCGCTCACCGACGTGCGGCACAACTTCGTGTTCAGTACCACCTATGAGCTGCCGTTCGGCAAGGGCAAGACCTTTCTCGGCAACGTGAATCGCGTTACTGATCTCGCCTTTGGCGGATGGCAGATTGGTGGGATCTTCAGCCGCGCGTCGGGCCTGCCTTTTACTGTGACGACATCGGGAGGGATTACGAATGCGGGCGGCGCGGACCGGCCCAATCGTCTGCGCGATGGAACGTTGCCTGGTGATCAGCGTTCGATTGACCGCTGGTTCGACGTGAGCGCGTTCCAGGTGCAGCCTACCTTCACCTATGGCAATTCGGGTCGCAATATTCTCTTTGGTCCGGCGCTCACGAATCTGGATCTGTCGCTTGCAAAGACGTTCACTCTCACCGAGCGATTCCGCCTGCAGTTCCGAGCCGAGTCGTTCAATGCGTCGAATACGCCTTTCTTCAACATCCCGGCGACGAACATCAACACGCCGGGTGTCGGCACAATCAACGGTGCTGGCGAGCCTCGCCGTGTGCAATTCGGATTGAAGTTGATCTACTGATTGCGCGCTGTGCCTGAGGAGAGTTGGAGCGGCACTCGCATTGTTCCTGCTCTCCTGGAAGGCGACGAAGTTGTGAGATCGGCGCTGTGGACGAACCGAATCACACCAGCCAAAGCAAAAACGTGATGCCCTTCAAGCAGATTTCCCGGGAGCAGTCCTTTTGCGCCGGATTGTAACGCTCCGAATGCACTCCCGTTCCGCTTGGAACTTACGCCTAAACCGCGGAAGCAAGCTTCTTCAGAATGTGCTTTGCAAGGAACTCGTTTATCTCCCGGTGGCGTGGGACGGGTTGCGAGACGCCAGTTCCAGGGTTGTTGTACCAATCGTAGTTCCCGCCGTGCCGGAGGAACTTGCATCCCGCCGCCTCGAGCTTTCGGACCAGATCCGTCCGCTTCATCCGAGCGTCAATTCGGCAACCCGGCGGACACCAGGAATCTCACCCCCCGTCAGGTCCCGGTGCAGGTCTCGAAGGTTGTCCTCCAATTCCGCCAACGTTTCGCCCTGGGTCAAGTAGTCGGGAAACTCCTCAAGGTAGCCGAGCCACATGCCGTGATCTTGCCAATGGACGTAACGGGCGCTGCTCATGCCTTCATTCTAGCGCCTTATGGGAGAAGTGTCGGATACGACAATCATGCGCCCAGCGCGGAATCCAGTTCGGCGCGATCGTGCGCGAGGTCAGACTCGGCGTATGGCAGGTACGCCTGCTTCTCCTTCAGGAACGCCTCAGTCTCCCAGAAGTTGAGGCTCAGGAGACGGTCCACTTGGCCTCGACTCAAGGCGCCGCTTCGATAGCCTTCGAGCGCGACGGCTTCCAATGCGCGACGCGGCATGTCTCCCCAAGAGGAACTGAGTTGTCGTGCGATGTCTTCGGGAAGCTCGATGGCTGCGTTCATCTTGACCTCCACACCATTATCTCCCAGCGACGGGTCGAAGATCTTGGTTCTTTGCTCAACGAAGCGCGTTGAGTCGCTGATTCGCTACTAGAACTGCTGGCGAAGGGTCTGGTAGCGTCCGCAGAATTTCGGACGAGAAAACGCTTCAGAATTGAAGACTGAGAAGAAAGGAAGCTCTGACGGGCGGAGATTGTTTGGTGGCGGGGGACCGCAACGCTCCGAATGTACTGCGCCTGCGATTTCGACTGGCGCTTCAGAGTCGCCAGATCATCCGCCGCCGGGCGGAGACTCAGGTCTCACTTTCCAGTCTTTGAGTTTTTCGACTTTGAATAAAGGGCAAGCCCTACGACCGTCCAGCAGATAGACACCGGAACGAGACCGATTGTTACGACATTCGTTCCGTAGGCGTACCCTCCGCCTCCGGTCGCTTTCTGCTCTGCCTGCTTGGTCTGAAGCGCCATGATGAAAACCAGCGCCAGCATGCCGACCAAGCCGACGATCACCATAGCGAGCGAGGCCTTGCGCAGGTTTGACATTCGCTGAAATCATACCACGGACATCGCAGGAGAATTGTCCAACACAAGATGATCCTGAAGGCAGAGTTGATTCCAACACAAGATGATCCTGAAAATGGAAGAGGACG
>JAEUQE010000206.1 GCA_016789785.1 Bryobacterales bacterium | reverse complement strand
CCTACGATGTCTACATCAGGAACCGCCCGGCCCGCGATCAGGAAATCAAGGATGTCCTCGCGCTGCGAGCGAACGACCCGGCCCGTTGGGAACTGGTGCGAGGCATTCAGAAGCGCTACTTCGCACTCATGCCGAAGGTCAGCCACGAAGTGCTGCTCAAGCACATTGACCACATTGCGAAGACCGCGGGCGTCGATCACGTGGGCCTCGGCTCCGACTATGACGGTATTTCCGGAATGACGCCCTCCGGCATGGAGGATGTCTCGAAGTACCCGCTGCTGGTAAAGGGCCTCATCAAGCTGGGCTACTCCGATGAGGACATTCGTAAGATCATGGGTCTGAATCTGCTGCGCGTTCTGCGCGCGAACGAACAACTGGCGGAGAAGCAATGATGAGACGCAGAGAATTCACAGCGGCCGCGGCCGCGTCGCCACTCGCACTTCACGCATGGCAAGGCAGGAAGCGCATCGCGTGCCTGTCATCCACCTATCACGTGCGCTCACACTCGGACAACTTCATCACGCGCTTCCTGGAAGGATACTGGATCCACGAAAAGTATCATGAGCCGCCGTTCACCGTGGCATCGTTGTGGATGGATCAGTTGCATCCCGCCGACATCGGCAAGCGTCTGTGCCAGGCCTATGGGGTCCGCCAATGCAACTCCATCGCCGACGCGCTTACGCTCGGCACGGGCAAGCTCGCAGTCGACGGCGTAGTCCTCGTGTGTGAGCACGGCAACTATCCGCACAACGAAAAGCAGCAACAGCTCTATCCGCGCTACGAGTTCTACGAGCAGGTGGTGAAGGTGTTTCGCGACTCGAAGACATCGTGCCCCGTATTCGTCGACAAGCATCTTTCCTATGAGTGGAAGAAGGCGAAGCAGATGTTCGATTGGTCGCGCGAATTGCGGTTTCCGCTGATGGCCGGATCCAGCGTGCCAGTCACGTTCCGCAGACCGGAGTATGATCCACCGCTCGGCATCGAACTCGAGTCCGCGCTCTCCGTAGGCGGTGGATGGGTCGCCGATGGCGGCATTTTCCATATCCTCGAAACACTGCAAGCCTTCGTCGAGCGGCGCAAAGGCGGCGAGACTGGCGTGCGCGCCGTGCGCCTGTTGAAGAACGAAGAAGTTTGGAAGGCGGCTTCACAGGGCTTGTGGGATCGCAGCCTTCTCGATGCCGCACTCGCTCGCAGCGAGAAGCCCCGAAGCGGCAGGAAGCCCGAAGAGATGCGTGCGGTGCTCGGCATCGTCGAGTATCGCGATGGCTTCCGGGCCGCGGTTCTTGCGCTCAATGAAGTATCGGAATACCTGGTCGCGGTGAAGCCGAAAGCGAAGCCCGCGGAGGCGGCGCTCTGCTACATCCCAAGTGAGAACTCGAACAACTTCTCCATGCTCGTCCACGGCATCACGCAGATGATTCAAACCGGCAAGCCTGCGGTCACCGTGGAGCGCACTCTCCTGGTCAGTGGCGCGCTTGCGGCCTTGATGGAGTCCGGACACCAGAACGGAACCCGCATCGAAACTCCGGAGTTGAAGGTTGCCTACAAGGCGCCACCGCGAAGCTGGTATGCGCCGGGGCTGGGTTCCTAAGGAGCGCCATCATGATTGAAGCGAAGTCTGACAAACTCTGGAAGCTCATCGAAAAGAACGCGCCTATCAAACAGGTGGCCACCGGCTATGCCTTCACCGAAGGCCCTGTGTTCAGCCGCCGCGGCTATCTCCTGTTCAGCGATATTCCGAATCAACGCATCATCAAGTGGGAGCGCGGCAATGCCACCGTGTTTCGTGAGAACAGCAATCGCGCCAACGGGCTCACCTTCGATCATCAAGGCCGTCTGGCTGCGGCGGAAGGCGCCGGCCGCGTCACACGCACGGAGAAGAACGGGTCCATCACCGTGCTCACGGATGGCAACTTGAAGGGGCCCAATGATCTCGTCTACGCCATCGACGGTAGCGTGTACTTCTCCGATCTCCCGGGCTCCGCGGTCTACCAGATCACACCTCCGCGAAGCGGCGTGGGTGGCGCGCCGCCCAAGGGGGAAGTGCGAATGGTCGCGGAGGTGCCTTCTCCCAACGGTGTCGCTCTCTCTCCGAATCAGCAGCATCTCTACGTTTCCGATGTGAAAGCGCAGATCGTACGCGTCCACGACATCCTTGCCGATGGCAGGCTCAGCAAACCACGGGACTTCGCGCCAGTCCGCGTCGACGGGCTCAAAACAGACGAAGCCGGAAATGTTTGGATGGCTTCCCGCGAAGTGGTGGAAGTCTACGCCGCCAGCGGCGAGCATCTCGGCAGCATCCGCACGCCCGAAGGTCCCAGTAATTGCTGCTGGGGAGAAGGTTTCCGCGGCCTCTACATCACGGCACGGACATCGGTCTATCACGTACCCACGCTGATCTCAGGCACTCGCACCTTCTGACGCAGGGTCCGCGGCGAAGCCACTCGCAGGTCTGTCGCAAAAACGGCAGAATGGCCCCGCAACAAATGTTGCCCAAAATGTTCCGGCGGCAGGGGCGATGCCGATGGAGCCTTCGGCACGTAACGGCGAGCTCGTTCCCGGCACACTCGCACGTTCTGACGCCGGGTCCGCGGCAAAGCCACTCGCAGGCCCGTCGCCATCACGGCAAATCGTCCCCGGAACGAATGTTGCCCAAAACGTTCCGGCGGCATGGGCGACACTCCTCAACGGTTCCGCGGCAACGCCCGCTTCGAAATTCGAACTGCCATCACACCGCTCAACGCCGCCACATCGTACTTCGCCTGATGCCCGATCAGCAGGTGTGCGGCCACAGGTTCAACGCCATATTCCTCCACCAGCCACCGAAGCATGTCGCTGTTCGCCAGTGCCAGCGCATCGTTCAACGACTTGTTCGTCGCGGTCCGCGCCGCGACACTGATGATGTACTCCTCGTTCTCCACGCGCGGATCCGTCAGCCTCGCGTTCTTCCGAAGCATCACCGTGAACTGCACATCGAGCGAAGTCTCTATGCCTGATCCCACCGCTTCGCCATCGCCCTGCAGCGCATGCCCGTCACCAATGAAGAGATACGCGCCCGCGACGCTCACCGGCAGAATCACGGTGGCCCCTTCGCGAACTTCTTTGTAGTCGAGGTTCCCACCGTAAGCGCCTGCTGGACCTGAGGTCGGCGCTTGCCCAACACCCGGCGCGACACCAATACACCCAAGCATCGGAACGGCTCGAAACTCCAGATCAGCTTTGCTGCTGAGACTCTCCTTCGGACGCGCCGTGCCTTTCTTCGGATCAATCACAAACGGGATCAGGTCCGTTCGGCCCGGCAGCACCGCACCCTCCGCGTAAGGTGGTGGAGCATACTTCTCACGAGCGCCGTCCGTAACCGCGCCTACCCGAAACGCCGTATAGCCAGACGTCCGGTTCAAGCGCACGCGCTCCAACTGCACAACGATCGCATCGCCCGGCTCCGCGCCCTCAATGAAGAACGGGCCCGTCAGCGGATTGCCATGGGTCTTCGTATGGCGCACACCATGCAAATCGAAGCCAGCCGAATCCACGGTCTTCGTGATCACACGATCTCCGGAGCGAAGGCGCGCCTGCACCGGATGCTCCGTCGAGAACGTGTGATAGTTCACTTCGTTGATCACGCGATGCTCCGCGCCTTGCGCCGCCACCACCGTCATCAACGCGAGCATCCAGCAAAGCATGTTCTAAGCTGCTCCATGACGGCGAGCCGTCCACTTCGCTCGCCCATATTCGCCGAGATTCAATTCACCGGACATGCGATCGCCGGAAACAGCGCCCGTGAAGGCGAACGAAAGACTCTGCCCGCCAACCGGCATGCCCGATTGCAGCCGCACCTTATCACCATCGATCTCGCCACTGAGGTCACCTTCATAAGCCCAGCCCCGATGCGTGCCACTCACCTTGTTCCCCTTCGCCGTGAGAAACAACTTGTGCTCCGCCGATCCCGATTCATACTGCACCGTGACATCCCAGCGGCCCGTCAAATCAGCAGCCGGCGCACTCGGCGTATGCTTCGCGATGCCCTTCGGAGCCGCGCGGAAGATCTGCACCAGCCGCTCCGCCACCGCCTTGTGATCTTCCGGCCGCATCGCGACCGGGCGAATCACGAACGTATGCCCGTTGCCCGAAGCGTGCGACATAATGCGCGGCTCGCCATCCAGCAATAGCTTGCCGACCTCACCTGCCGTCAGCCCGATCCGTGACGGTTCCCACGATACATGCAGCGTTGGGAACGGGCCGCCACGCTGCGGACCAACCACCTTCGTGGTAACGCCGGCCACCTGCGTGATGCGCTCCGAGATATGCGCGTACCACGATTCCCATTCGCGAAACTCCGCCTTCATCTCGCGACGGTTGACGAACGCATCCACCGCAACCAGCATGCCGGCGATCTCTTCCTTGCTCACCTTCGCTGGACGCCCAATCGCATGATGAGGAGCGCTGTTCACCCAGGCAGCCTTCACCAGATCCTTGCGTCCCACAAGTAGCCCCGCCGTCTGCGGCCCTCGAAGAATCTTGCCACCGCTGTACGCCACCAGATCCGCACCGAGCGCGATGTAAGGATTCGGCACGATCAGATAGTCAGCCGCGGCATCCACCAGAATCGGGATCCCCGCCTTCTTCGCAATCGGCGCCACTTCCGGCAGACCAAAACGCGCGCTCCCGAAGTGCACGCCAAGAATCTGAATCATCGCGGTGCGAGGACCAATCGCCGACTCCAGTTCGGCGGCAGAGTCCACCTCCACAATCTCAACGCCCAGGGAACGAGTCGCATGATCGTACACGTTCCGCGACTCCTTCGGCATGATCACCTGATTCTTCAGCCCCCGCAAATCCGGCAGTTGCTGCATCTTCTCGGGATCCGCGCCGGCGATACACGCCGCCGTCGCGTGCATGAGTGCCGCGGCCGCTCCCGACGTCACAAGCCCCCATTCCACCTTCAGCAGTTCCGCAAGACGCGCGCCTGCCCGCTCCATCAACTCTTCCAGATTGACGTGGAACTGCGAAGCCTGTTCGATCGCCGCGACCACCTCGGGCAACATGCGCGAACCACCGTTGATGGTCAGCGTCGCCGTGGTGTTGATGAACGGACGCACCCCGAGTTGCTGATAAACATTCGGACTCGGGCTCGCCGCTGGTGCAGCCAACACTGGCATGGAAAGTGGCCCAGCCAGCGCCGCCGCACCTCCAGCCTGGAACATCTCACGGCGATTCCAGCCGCGCTTCCATCGCTTGTTCATCGCAGTACTCCTTTGTGCATCACTGTCTCACTCGCGATACTTTCGCGGAATACGGAACTCGACACCCGCATGGTGAAACTCCTCGGCTGCCATATGCGCGGTACCCTCGGCGCTCACCTTCGCAAGCCCTCGTACGTTCTCTTCCACAAGCTTCTGGATCGATGCCGCGTGCACGGTTTCCAAAAGCGGCAGACGCCGTCCGCTTGCTTCCAAACGAGCCTTCAATCGCATCGCCATCGATTGATTGCTGGTCATCATGGCCCGCACCGCGCGCAGCTTCGTCTCCATCGTCGCGGAGATGTCCATCACTTTCGGCTGCGGCACAAAGGTTGCGGTACTCTCAGCCCTGCGGCGCAGCGGATCCAGCGGCTGCGCGTAGTAATAGATCTCCGCGGTGAGATGCGGCTTCAATCCACTCTGTGTGAGCGGTGGGAGATAGTTCTCAATCGACGCGGCGCGCCATGCATCCTCGGCTGCGCGTCCCGTGTAGAAGCGATCGAGCACGCGGTCATACTCCATGTACGGATTCGGGAGGAACAGCACCGCGGGACGATAGTGCCGGATGTAGACCATCAGCCGGTCGCGCAACGTCGTGAACGGGACATCCGCGAGTTCCCCCGCGCGATAGCCCATGGAGATCACTTCGCGGATACCGAGCACCTTGGCAGCCGCTTCGCTCTCCTCACGGCTGCGCAGCGCAGCCTCTTCCGGCCGCAGATCCCACGCGTCCTTCTCATCATTCGTCACCCGAATCAAACGAATCTCCGCGCCTTTGGAAGCCATCGCCGCAAGTGTGCCGCCAGCCGCAAGCAACACATCCGGAGTATCCGCCGAGATCACCAGCACCCTCTGCTGTCCACACAATGCCGCGCATGCAGCCAACAGCAGCACTGCACTCCGAATCTTCATCGCTTGCGGACCTCTTCCTTCAAGTAAGCCTTGAGGCCTGGAAGATGATCGAACTCATCCATGAAATAGTAGTCCTCCGCGAACTCGACCCCGGCTTCGCGTCCACGTTTGCGCGAGATCCACTCCATGTGCCAAGCCTCCATCTGAACCGCCGCTTCCTGATCATCCAGCGCGGCCCATTCCGGCACATGCAGACCTTGCTTCGCCAACTCCGCACGCAGCGCCCTCGCACTCGCGGGATTCGCATACACGTTGCGATGCGTGTGATAGGCGATCTGCTTGCGGCGCACTTGCTCCGCATTCAACTCAAACATGGCATTCGGCGTGTGTCCGAGCCCCCAATCGAGTCGCGCCTTGCCGATCAGATACGACGCGGCATGCGGCTCCACGCCGAGCTTGAAGTGCTCCGGATGCACGGTCGCGTAGCCCGCCAGCCAGTAGGCTTCGGCCATGGCACGCCCCACGTTGCGATGGTCTGGATTCTTCTGATAGTGCTCCCATGGATTGTGCCCGATGACGATCTCGGGCTTGTACTTACGAATCAGAAAGATGATTTGCGCGCGTAGCTCATTCAGCGGAATCGGCGCGGTGTAATCGTTGCGCCAGTTCAGGCTGATCACTTCCTTCATGCCCAGCACCTTCGCCGCCGCAACGGACTCGCGATGATTGATGTTGTCGTTCTCCGCCGGCAGGCGCGTCCCATCTTTTTCATCGTTGGAAGCACGCAGGTAATAGACGTGGTATCCCTCGTCCACAAAGCGCGCGATCAGACCGCCCATGCCATGATCCGTTGTGTGATCGTCGTGATGCGGCTGCAGAACGAACACGGTCTTGCCCGGCGGAAGCTTCCGCAACGGCAGCTCGGCCATCGCCACGCACGGAAGCAGACAGAGCATGATGCCGATCCATGCAAACACTCGGTGCTTCCGTTTCATTGTGCGCATCGCGGGAATGCAGGCTAGGATATCACGGCGGCATGATGATAGACTGAGCCTTTTCGAATGGGCCCATCACGTTTCATTGCCGTGCTCGTGTTGCCGTTCCTTGCCGCGGCGCAGCCCCAGAAGAGCGTTCTTGTCATCACATCCACGCCGGGCGGCTATCTGATGGCCGCGGGCGGAACACTTGCCGCGCTGATCTCGCAAGGCTACACGGTCAACGTGGTCCAGGTGGGCAACGATGAGAAGAACTCCGTCGGCCTCAGCCCCGCCGATACGCGGCTTGCCAACAACCGTGAGGGCGACGAAGCCGCGCGCATGCTCGGCATTCGTGAAGTGTTCCTGCTGAATCACAAGAGCGGCGAACTCGGCCAGGTGTCGAGCAACGAAATCCGCAATCAGATCTTCGGCCTCGTGCGCCACTACAAACCGCGGATCATCTTTCATCCCGATCCCTGGATTCACTATGAGCCGGATTGGGACCACTTCTTCACGGCACGCCCCGCCGAGGAGTTCTCCTATGGCGCAGGGCGCTATGTCGGCGAGGAGTTCACGAAGATGGGTCTTGATCCCGTGGGTGTGCCCGAGACCTACTACTACGCGCCCAACCGTCCCTACCGTCCCGGCGAAGGCGGACACAACGCGGCGAAGTTCCGGCCTGTCGACATCACCAAGCACATTCACTTAAAAGTTGCCGCGCTGCAAAAGCTCGAAACGGCGAACCGGCGCTACGCAGTCGACGTGAAGCATCGGCTCGAACTCGCCGGCAAGCCGTCGCCGCTGCTGAACGTGCTGGATCGGGCGTCGATCGGAGCCCTCGTCCGCGCCTACGTCGAGGAACTCGCCGAAACGATCGGACAGAAGCATGGTTTCCGCTATGGTGAGGAGTTCAACTATCATGGCGCAGGCGATCGCATTCCCGAGCATGTACGCGAACGAGCCAAACCGATTCATCCGAAATAGCATCGCGCGTCTTGCCGCACTGCTATCGCTTCTGACCCCGGCGCTCGCGCTCGCACAGCGCCCGCGCATCTTTGTACTTACGGATATCAGCAGCCTCACTGCGGGCGTTCGTGAGCCCGACGATGGACAATCGTTGATCCGGCTGCTTCTCCACTCCACCGAATTCGACATTGAGGGCATCGTCGCATCTTCGAACATGCGTCACGGACAAGTGGTTCGTCCCGAACTCGCCCTGCAGGCCATTGATGCCTACGCAAGCGTGCATCGCAACCTCCTGCTGCACGACCGGCGATTTCCGCAGCCTTCCGCGCTTCGTGCAGTGGTGAAGGCCGGTCAGCCGGTGGCAGGGCCCGAAACACCGTATTCCGAAAGTGTCGGCGATGGCAAAGACACTGCAGGATCGCAATGGTTGATCGAAGTCGCGGACAAGCCCGATCCTCGCCCGCTGTGGGTGCTGATCTGGGGCGGCAGCGCGGATCTCGCGCAAGCACTCTGGCGCGTTCGCCACGATCGCAGCCCCGCGCAACAATTGGCCTTCGCAAGCAAGCTTCGCGTTCACTCCATCTACGATCAGGATTCCACCGGCACCGTCATCAAACAGGAATGGCCCGATTTGTTTTATATCACCCGCAACCACGGAATCCGCGGAATGTATCGTGCCGGCGACTCATCGCTGGTATCCGCGCAATGGGTCACCACGCATGTGAATGAGGGCCACGGCCCGTTGGGTGCGCTGTATCCGAATTACAAGGGCGGCGACATCTGGGCCCGTACACTTGGCCCCGTACAGGGCGTGAAGGAAGGCGACACTCCAAGCTTCCTGTTTCTGTTTCCCAACGGCCTGAACATGCCGGACCGGCCTGAACTGGGTGGTTGGGGTGGACGCATGAATCCCGTCGGCACACGCCGTCTGCGATGGACCGATGCAGCCGATGGCGACGCAGCGCCAGACGATCCCGATCCTCGCATGAGTGCCGTCTATCGCTGGCGCAGTGATTTCCAGAACGAGATGCAGGCACGGCTCGACTGGTGCCTGCGGCCTCCGAAAGAGGCGAATCATCCGCCCGTTGTCCGCGTCTTGGGCAGCGGTTCCGCGATGCTGCGCCACAGTGCGATCCACCGGTTTGACGCGAGCGGTTCCGTCGATCCCGATGGCGATGCACTCGACTTCGATTGGAGCATCTATCCTCCGGCGCCGGGCTCACTTCGAATTGAGGCGATCAACGGCGGCCGCGCCGTGCTGCATGTGCCGAAGCAAGGCGAACTGCCGCAGTCCATCTCCATCGTCCTGCGCGTCCGCGATCGAGGGACACCGCCGCTCAGCCGCTACCTTCGCGTCGAACTCAAGCGATAGCGGGCATCACGGGATGCGATCGATCTTCCATTGGCGATCGCCCTTCTGGATCTGCACACTGTCACGGCTCGATTGCATCACCACCGGCACATTCCCTGCCCCACGCACCGTCATGCGAATGCCACCCTCCGTCCGCTCCATCTCCACCGGCCACTCCGGCCTCTCACCCTTTCGATAGGGCCGCAGCACCGTGAACATGAGGCTGCCCCGCGAAGCACTTTGCGTCGAAGCCTCCACGTGCCACTGATCGGGAATCATTGGCCGGTTGATGGAAAGCAGATACTTCTTGTCGGGCTCCGGAGAGTAGCCGGTCCACTGGCGGAACTTCAACGGACTCTCCGGCACGTAGTCAACCACCAGACCGGACTTCTCGCGCTCCAGCACAAGCCGCTGCTTCGCTTCATCCAGCGTGAACGGCGCCTGGCCATGCAACATGAACTGATAGGTGGACGGTTGCGCCGCGCCGAGTTCATCGGCGATCACGATCACGTCGGGCTTCACGAACACCACGTGACGCACCGCGCGCTGCAGCTTGCCCTCATAAGCGGCCGTAGCATCACCAACCACATAATCCATGCCATCGCGCAGCTCCGCCGCGCGAATCGCGCCGCCCAGATCCGCCGAGTGCGCCTTCTGCCCTTCCCCGTTCACCAACACCGCATTCTGCGCGCGCGTGCTCCACACCCAGTCCTTATGAAACGGACTGCCATAAATGTCGCGATACACATTGTTCACCAGCAACGGTTCGCCATATGCCGTCAGCGTAAACGAGTTGTGCGGCTCATGACCGTGACTCCATCGCCCCATCGGGCTCGACTTGAACCGCACTTGAACATTCTCCGCGGCGCTCTCAATCGTCGTGTTGAGCACCGCAATGCCGGTGCCGCGAAACACTTTCGATGGCGGCAAGGACGTGGGCTTTTGCGGCGTCACACGCCCCATGGCGCTCCACAAAAACGACAGCACAGGCTCCTCGACATCCTCCGGCAGATTCCATTGCTTGGCCCACCACGCCCAATGCGGATTCTTCGTTTGTTGGATGTAGTAGGTCATGAAGGCCCAACCACGCGACACGCTGCTGTGCGAGAGATCGCCATAACCAAGCTCCGGCGATCCCGGCGGCGCGGAGTACATCGCATAGTCGCCGAAGTGCGCGAAGAACGGCTTGCGGAAGCCATCAATGCCGAGCGCCTGCCCCGACAAATGCATCCACCATGCGGCCTTCGACATGTACCCGGCGAAGTACGAAAGTCCTTCATGCCATCCGCCGTCTTCATCGGACCAGACCGGGTACGCCGCGAAGAACTTCGTCACTGCGTAATCGAGAAACAGGTCCGACTCGGGCGTCTCACCCAGCGTCGCAACCGCGTTCTCCGCCAGCTTGTGCCATGTGCGATTCGCGTGGCTGCCATAAGGCTGATTCAAGTGCCCCGTGCCCTCGCGCACTTCCCCGCTGATCCATGCGTCCTGCGCACGCCGTAGAAGCACTTTGCGAAACATCGCACGTTCCTCATCGCTGAGCAGTCCGTAGCTCCAATCGTAAACGCGAGCCAGCCGGTGCACCATCGGCTTTGCGGCCTCGCAATTCAACGCGAACTTCGTCGGCCCATCCGGATTCCACGCCGCAAGCTTCAGTGCGAAGCTGCGCGCGGGCTCTGCATACTTCCGGTCCTGCGTCAGCAGCCATGCGAAGCTCAACACCTCACCTTCCTGCAAAGCCTTCACAGTCTGCACACGGTTTGACCACCAGTGATCGCGCGTCTCCGGATTCCGCGAATCGCCCATCACAGTGGGCTCTGCCGTGGGAGTCGCGGTGATCAGGCGATCGGCTTGGCCGATCAATCGCGCGAATGCTTGTTTGCCTTCGCCCTTCGCATAGGCTCGCAAACGATCCAGATCCCCGTTGCTCACAAACAGGCGCGGATGCTCTTTGCGGATGCGAGTCTTCAACTGCGCGAGCGTGGGCTGCGGAAACGCCACCGCCTCCGCCGTCACACGGAAGCGCCGCGCGCGGCTCCATGCCGACGCCTCGCCGGATGCGCCATGAATGCGATATCGCCAGTAGTATTCACCCGCTGCGAGCGTTTCATGATGCGTGTAGACGGTCCATCGCAGGCGGCTGATCGTGACCGGCTTCCCGAAGTCCGGAGTGGCCGACCATTGCAGCGTATACGATGACGCTGCCTTTTCGTGAACCCACGTCAGCGACGGCGGATTCACGGCGGAGGTGGATCCATCAGCCGGCCGGTATCCCCATTCGTCGGCAAGAGGCGTGCGATCCGGAGAAAGAGATGATTGCGCGAAGGCAAACACCGCGCAAAAGAGAAGCAGGAAGTATCGCGGCATATGTTCCACAATACGCCTCTCGGCGCCCCAACGAAAGCCGCGGTCAACGCGCCGCCTCTGTCAACACGCGCCGGCCCGTCTGCTACATTGAGGCGATGCGGTACACATGGATGGAGAGCCCTGTTGGCGATCTCCTGCTGGCTGGTACATCCGAGAGCCTCCATCGATTGCACTTCTCGAAAGGCAGCAAAGCCACACAAGAGGATCCTTCCTGGCAGCGCGATGATCGCGCGTTCCATCACGTCGTCCTGCAGCTTCGCGAATACTTCAGCGGCCGGCGCCGTCACTTCGACGTGCGCTTGCACCCGCATGGCACTCCGTTTCAACTTCAGGTCTGGGAGCAATTGCAGACGATCCCTTACGGCCAGACGATCTCGTATGGAGAGCTTGCCGGACGCATCGGCAATCCCGCCGCATCACGTGCCGTTGGCCTCGCGAACGGAGCGAATCCTATCGCGATCCTCATTCCCTGCCACCGCGTGATCGGCGCCAATGGCAAGCTGACGGGCTTCGGCGGCGGCATTGATGTGAAAGAGAAACTGCTCGCGCTCGAACGTGGTGAACAGACGCTGGAACTGGAGTCCTACCTGAAAGAACGTGAATGAGTCAAACTCGTTGGGAGCCAATGCATTTCATGGCCGCGATGGAGTGGGCCTGTTCACCGATGGCGAATCAGCCGCCCGGCACACCTCGGATGATCTCAAAAGTTTGCCTTGGCGATCTCTGCGCCTTTGCGAGCAATGAAGCGGATGCCCGAAGTCATGTGCCCCGCCGGCCTGATGCGAAGCCTCGCTAGAATAGAGCTATCGCTGTCTCCATGTCCACATCTCTTTCGCGCCGGGCGTTTCTGGGAACCGCTGCTCTGCTGAGCGGTTGCGCCGGCAAACCGAAGTCAGGCTATTCCGGCTATGCGTTCGTCGCCAACGAAGAGGGCCGTGCCGTCGCCGCCGTCGATTTGAATGCCTTATCCTTGGTGCGGCACATTCGTCTCGACGCCGCGCCAACCAAGATCGTTGGCCGCGCGAGCCGCAAGTCCGTCTACGTGCTCACTCCCGAAACCGGAATGGTGCATGAGATCTCCTCACGCACACTGGAGCGGTCGCGATGGAACGCCGTCTGCACACACGCGATTGACATGAAGACCCTGCCGGGCAGCGATTCCCTGTGGATTCTGGCGCGCGAGCCACGGCAACTCATCGAGCTTGAACTCGAGAAGTTCGAACCCCGCCGCCGCATCGCGTTGCCTGAGAACTGTGAGGACTTCGATCTCTCGGTGGGACAACCGAAAGCGCTCGCGACGTTGCACGACGCGGCCCAGGTGGCCGTGATCGATCTCGATACCAGCGCCATGCGGCGCGTCGACTGTGGTTCGCCCGTTACCAAGGCACGCTTCCGCAAAGATGGCCGGCAGTGGATCGCCGGGCACCGCGAAAATCGCCTGCTCTCCATCTTCGACACCGCATCCGGCCGCATCGTGGTGCGTCTGCCTCTCGCGATGCGCCCTGATCATTTCTGCTTCAAGGCTGACGGCGGACAGCTCTTTGTCACAGGAGAAGGAATGGATGCCGTGGCGATTGTCTTTCCGTATTCGACCGAAGTCGCGGAGACGGTTGTCGCCGGAAACGCACCCGCGGCGATGGCGGTGTCGAGCCACAATCCCGAGTTCCTCTTCGTCACCAATCCGCGCTCCGGCCAGGTCACGATTCTCAACATCGAGAGCCGCAAGATGGTCGGCGTGGCGCAGGTTGGATCGGAGCCATCCAGCATCGTCGTGACCCCCGACAGCCAGTATGCGCTGGTGTTGAACCGGCAATCGGGCGACATGGCCGTGATCTACATCATGCCGACCGCGAAACGCACGAAGTCGCCCGCCGCCCTGCTGACAATGATCCCTGTCGGTTCAAAGCCCGTCAGCGCCGTGGTGCAAGCCGTATAGAGAATCACCACCGCACGAAGAACCGCCGTTTTGTTTTAGACTGGGCAACGGCATCATGTACAACTTCGCATCCGGACCCACGCGCGCTCTCGGTGTGCGCGGCCCACTATGAACTACCGCAATCAGGACGACGTTCTCAAGGGCGCATGGCTCGTGGTGATCCTGCTGGTGCCCGTCGCGCTGCTCAACTATCTCGACCGTCAGATGCTGGCGGCGATGAAGTTCTCCCTCATGCAGGACATTCCCGGCATCGGAACGGAAGCCAACTGGGGCAAGATTCTCGCGCTGTTCAAATGGACCTATGCGTTCCTCAGCCCGATTGGCGGCTACCTCGCCGATCGCTTTAGCCGCAGGCACGTGATTGCCGGAAGCCTGGTGGCATGGTCGGCGGTGACGTGGGCCACCGGCCAGGTAACCAACTATGACCAACTGCTGATCACCCGCGCCGTCATGGGCATCAGCGAAGCGCTCTACATGCCCGCGGCGCTCGCGTTGATTGCGGATTACCATCGCGGCCACACCAGATCTCGAGCGGTCGGCGCACACCAAATGGGGATCTATGCGGGCGTGATCATTGGTGGCTTCAGCGGCTACGCGGCCGATCATCCAAGCCTCGGCTGGCGCTGGATGTTCGAAGTCTGCGGCGCGCTTGGCGTGCTCTATGCATTGCCGTTGTTTCTTATGGTTCGCAATGCGCCGCCGGCCTCGCAAGCAGAGGAAGAAGTGAAGGCGTCGCCGGGAGCCGCGGTGGGCGAACTCCTCGGCAACCGCTCCTTCATCCTGCTGGTGCTCTACTTCACGCTGCCCGCCATGGCCGGCTGGATCGTCCGCGACTGGATGCCTGCGATTCTGAAGACGGAGTTCGGCATCGGCCAGGGCACCGCCGGCGTATCCGCAACAGTGTACTGGATGGTGGCGGCGATCCTCGCAGCGCTCGTCGGAGGTTGGCTGGCTGACCAGTGGATGCGCAAGACGCCGAAAGGCCGCATCTACACGAGCGCCATCGGCATGGTCCTGATCGCCATTGCGATGCTCGGCGTCGGCTATTCGCCGCAGACCGGTATGCTCGCGGTGGCTGTTGCGTTTCTCGTTCTCTTCGGCGTCGGCTGGGGCTTTTTCGATTGCAACAACATGCCGATCCTATGCCAGATCGCGCGGCCGCATCTGCGCGCCACCGGCTACGGCATCATGAACATGGTGAGTATCAGTTGCGGCGGTCTGGCCGACTGGTCCTTCGGCATCCTGCGCGACATGCAGATCCCGCTGGCCATGATTTTCGGTATCTTCGCCAGCGTCGCCCTGCTTTCGGTGGTACTGGTTTTAATGATCCGGCCCGCGGATACGACCGCGCCGGCATAACCGCGCCCTGTCGCGCGTCGTCCTCAATCTACAGGAGGTGAATTTCTGATATGTCAGACACGAGCAGACGCAACTTCGTAACCGCTGCGGCAGCCGCGGCGCCCGCCGTCCAGAGGGCCTGGGGGCAAGACCGCCCGAGCAACGAGGTCCGCATGGGTGTCGTGGGATTCCGCGGCCGGGGACGCGATCACTACCGGACCTTCGCACGGATCCCCGGCGTGAAAGTCGCGTTTCTGTGCGACGTCGATGAGCGCCTGTTCCCCGGCGCGATCCAGGAAGTGGAGCAGCTCGGCGGCAACCGCCCCGAAACCTTCGTCGACCTGCGAAAAATGCTGGAGCGGAAGGATCTCGATGCGATCTCCATTGCCACTCCGGATCACTGGCACGCGCTGCAAACCATCTGGGGCTGCCAGGCAGGTAAGGACGTCTATGTCGAGAAGCCCGTCTGCCATAACATCAAGGAAGGCCGCAAGATGGTGGAGGCCGCGCGGAAGTATAACCGCATGGTGCAAACTGGGCTCAACCGCCGCAGCGAGTTACGAAATCAAGCTGGGGTGAAGTTTGTGCGCGACGCTTCCTTTGGCAGGACTTATCGCGCCAAAGCCGTGGTCTATCGCGGCCGCACCAGCGTCGGACGCGTGCAGGAGTCGTCGATTCCACAGGGAGTAAATTGGGATCTCTATCTCGGTCCCGCACCGTATAAGGCGTTTACGCTGAACCGGTTTCATTACGGCTGGCATAACTTCTGGGACACGGCGACCACCGAGGTTGGGAACAACGGTGTCCACGCGCTCGACATCGTGCGCTGGGCGTTGGCCAAGGATATCCATCCGGTGAAAGTGCATTGCGTGGGCGGAAGATTCGTCGACGACGACACCGATCAGGAGACGCCGAACCTGCAGACGGCGGTCTTCGAGTACGCCGACGGCACGCTGGTCGACCTGGAAGCCACCACTTTGCCGAGCCCGTCGTTCGGCGGCGTCCAAATGGGCGAGTTCTTCTATACGGCGAAAGGTTACATTACCTCCGCCCGGAACTGGTCCACCGTGGTTGGCGAATTTACTCCACAAACCACGCCCGATCCGCCATCCGGTATCTCACTCAGGGCAAGCAACCTGAGTTTTCCGAAAATCGAATACAAACCAGGCCCGGCAATTCCGGGTGGCGACGGCCAGGAAGTAAGTCACTTCGAAAACTTCATCCAGTGCGTCCGGTCCCGGAAGCGGGAGGATCTGAAATGCGAGGTGCTGGAAGGCCACATGTCCACCGCGCTATGCCATCTGGCGAACATTGCGTTCCGCACGGGACGTAAGTTGACCTTTGATCCGCGCACCGAGACCTTCCCCGGCGACAGCGAGGCGAATGCGCTCCTGGGGCGGAAGTATCGCGAGCCGTATGTACTGCCGGAGAAGGTGTAGCGCCGGGGGCTTCCAACATCAGCCGAAGTTCAGATAGCTGTCTTTCAGCCGCACGACGCCCGAGTACTTTGACCGTTCCCAGTCGCCACAGATAACCCCGCGGTCGGCGCCCGAAGCATGGATCGTGAGCCCGCCGGCCGCGAAGAACCCGATGTGTTTCGTCGACGAGTTCAGATTCACGAAAATGTCCCCGTCCTTGATCTTCGACGGGCCTATCTTATCGAACTCAAGCACTTCCACTGGTCCGACACCAGTGGCCCACTGGGTGATATTGTACGTAGGCGGAACTGGCTTTCGCAAGGCCTTCGCGATCACC